>USPC01000010.1 GCA_900556605.1 uncultured Collinsella sp.
CGAGATAGGAGTCCGTCTCGTGGGCTCGGAGATGTGTATAAGAGACAGGTTGCACCACCATTTACTTCACTCATCATAAATAATCAATTTTTTAGAATGGTTTGATTAATTAGTTTCTGAGATTCGCAATTAGCTTTATTGGGTTGCAGCGTAATTTCTTGCGGACATACCCTACATTTCCAGGCCCGACGGAAACTCACGAAGCTTGGTAATTTGTTATAGAATCACATTGATTGCCTCTATTTATCAGGCCGTTCCTTAGTTAAAACATAAGGTGGTTGAAATTGCAGATTTCAGGATTCTTTTCGTATGCTCATGCAGACAATGCCCATGAGTTTTTAAGCCATCTCAAAGAGGATCTATGCACAGAGTTTAATATTCTCAGTGGGTCAACGCTCGATTTGTATATCGATCGTGAATCGATTGCGTGGGGTGACAACTGGCGAAAAAGCATAACGTCCGGAATTAATGATGCCAGTTTCTTCATTCCGGTGCTGAGCCCCAATTACTTCAATAGCGGTTCTTGCAGGACAGAATTAACTCAATACATGGGAAAAACTAAAGAACTAGGCGTGAAAGACCTTCTTCTTCCGCTGCTTCTTGTGGATATTAAATCTGAATGGCTTGGACTGGACACGGCTCTTGTTTCAAATGTTCTTGAATATCAATATCTGGATATCTCAGGCCTCCGCTTCCTTGATAGGGGCTCTGGTAAATATATTCAAGCTGTCAACAACGCGGCAAGGAAGCTGTGGGAAGCGAATAACCGACTTATTTCAATGGTGGAAGCAGATGCTCGTACATCTCGCGATGACGATAATGCGAATCCTGCCGAACCAAATGGGGAAGACGAGGATTCTTTCAGTTATGACGGCGGTTTTCTTTTGGAGTCCATCGCTGATTTTCAACCTACTCTGGATGATATGACCGCATCAACAGAACAAATCAACACAGATATTGTATCTATTGGTGGGTGCATAAATCAAACAAACGACCTCATTGAAAAGAAACAGCAGCAAAACCAACTAGATCCTAAAGTAGCCTTAGCGTTGACTGGGCAGCTCGCTACAGAACTGAAACCTATTTCTTCTTTATATGCCGAGCATGCTGACCAGTTTTTAGATGCCGTCAACAAAACGGAACGTGTCTTAACGCCTTTAGTTTCTTATTGGAAGGCGTCCGATTCCGAAGAAGACAACTTGGATACGTTTCAGAATCTAATTAATGCCACCAAAGAAGCTAGGGTAAACGTTCAGTCATTCAAAGATAGTATTGAACCCGCCAAGCATCTCTCACGTTCGCTATTTAAAACAATGCAATCAATTGAATCCTCTACTTCGATATGTCTTGCGGCGATGGATGTTGTAATTAGCTGGCAAGAATTACTTGGTAATTAGTCTTTGACGTCATCGTATTCGCAGATGTAGTTTCTTGTAGCGGATTAGGATTTAGTGACGATGAAGTCCAACTCTGATTCTTTCTGCGCCAGCCTAATGCGGGGCGTCAAGAGACGCTTGAAAAGGCTGGGTGTGTCGTGTATGCACACGAATCCACACTGGACGCAACCCCTCCTTTCACCGATTGGCAAAACGATTTACACCTAATAATCGACACTGCTCAGGTGCATTTCCTTTGTTTATGCCTTGATCTCGCTAAACTAACAACTGCTGCTACCAGGGCATTTTCTGGTGCATATTCTAATGGCTCCTGCGAAGATCGGAGCGGGTATGTTTGCTGCCAAGTCCCACACTAGCCGTCATTACATTGCGATTGTTGCCATGGCCTGCCTATGCGTTTTGCTGGGCGGGCCTTCTTACGCCGCGGGCGCGGAGAGCCTCATCATCGCGGGCGCGACGTACTACGAGCCGGGCGTGTCGGGCCCCGGCTGGGCCTGGACCGATGCCGACCACTTGGAGCTTAACGGTTACGTGGGCGAGGCCATCGGCGCCGACGGCGACCTGGTGCTGACGCTTGCCGGGCAAAACTCCGTGACGGAGTCACATGCGCCCGATGCGGACATCACGCTGTGCGGCATGGAGGTGTGGGGCAACCTGACGCTTCGCGGCACCGGGACCCTGACGGCGACGGGCCCGCAGTGCGGGATCCACGTCTCGCAGGCGCTCGTGGTGGACGGATGCACCGTCGATGCCCGGGCGGACGGGGCAGATATTACGAACGAGGCGGTGGCCGGCGTGATCGCCGGCAACATGGCAGTGCGCGGCGGCGGGCACGTCGCCGCCTCGGGCGCCGGGTCCGGAGCGGGCGTGCGCGCCTACGGCGTGTATCTGCAGGATGCGGGCCTTGTCGATGGTGCGGCCGGCTGTCGGCTCTCCGTCGACGCCTCGTGGCTTTATGCGGCCGGTGCCGATGGGGGCGTTGCGTGCACGGGCGGATCGCTTGTGTCCGCTCGGTTTGTGACGCCTGCTGGCGGGACCTTTGGTGCTAGCGGCGTGGAGGATGCCTCCGGTGCGGTGGCACCGCATGTGGTGGTTGAGCCCGATGTCGCCACGCCTCCGGCGGGGGAGACCGATGGAAGCAACGTGCCGGGCGGCGGGACGGGTGAGACTGCTGATGGCGCTGATCCCGCTGCGGGGCAACCTAGTGCGGAACCGGCGACGGACTCCGCGGTGAAGCCGGCAGCCGCGACTCCCAAGACAAGCACGACAACCAAGACGACGGTGACCAAGACCACAGCCACCAAGAAGACCATGCCCAAATCCGCAACGGCTACGACGCCGATGCTCCCCAAGACCGGCGACAGCAACTGGATCGCTGCCTCCTTAGCGCTATTCCTGCTGGGATCAGCACTTTTGTGCGCCGTACATCGCTGCTGAGGCGCTCGTTTTCAAAAGAGCACAGTGCCCGAGCATTCATTACTTGCTACTCGCCGCTCATCGCGAATTGACCACTCAAAATACTGGACTCCACGATGAGAGCATTGATTGACGGGTTGAATTCTTGAACGCAAGATTGCCATTGAACCTATGGCTCGCCACTCGAGTGCAGCAAAAGCAACGCAAACCGTAGAGCTGACTTCGTTAATATCTTAAATGAAATAGCCTAATAATGTGACGTTGACTTCATCCGTCTAACATGACTGCAAAGCAACATGCCGAACATGAAGGGCAGACAATGGCCGTTTGGTTACACTTTCAAGCTCCAGAAATGCGCGAATGGCAATGCATATTCGACTACATCTCGAAGCGAGGACGTGTTGGGGAGGAAAATGAGATTATATTTATAATTCACACTTCCGAAAACGGCCACAACAAGCCTCACCTACATGCTCAATATCAGTAAAAAGAAGTTGTTCTTGAAATACCCTCAGGTAAAGTGATCACCGGAAACATCAATTCCAAGAAAATGAAGTTGGCTTCTGAATGGGTTGTTACAAATGAGGCCTTTCTTAAGCAAAAATGGAACGAGCTTGCTAACGGGGTTTATTATTTTTGCTGATGCAGACCTCAATCACTAGTGTGTGATTATTGGACTCTGAGATAGACAGTGCAGCACCACCCCAAGCCGCCGAAGCGGACCAAGAGCAGGAAACAAGCTGTTCAAATTAATCCGAATCATAGTCCTTTGTAGCAAATAAAATAGACATGTGATTCATGACTATCGTCACGAAGACCAAGGGCGAGCCCGTGACCGTGTTCATTGACCGACGGTCGGGAGGCGAAGATGGTAGCAACCACCGGGGAGGTGCTCTAGATGGGCGACGCGTTCAAGAACCATGTCTTCCCCAAATACGAAAAGAGCCGCGCGATGAAGCCGCAGATGAAGGGCCTGGAAGACCCGACGCTCAACAGCTTCTCGCTGCTTGACTTGTCTGCTCTTATGAAGCCTGAGCTCAAGGACCAGATGTTCGAAGACGAGTTCATCCGCTCATTCCTCAATGCTGCCAAGGTGTTGGCCGCAGCCGGCAGGACGGCTATCGATAGGCCAAGCATGTACGTGATACTAAATCATTCCTACGCGATTCCTGTGCTATTTCTCACGAGGCACTGTATGGAACTCGCTATCAAGCGGGCGATTAGGAAGTGCGGCCGTGAGCCGAAGGGGAACCACGGCCTCTCAGGACTCTGGAACTCCCTGCTCTCGCGGTTCCCGGAACAAAGGGGGCGCGAGGACCGACAGGTCATCAAGAATATGGGGGCATTCGTGAACAGCATTGCCGACATCGACGACAACGGCATCAGCCTCCGATATCCGTCCTACAAGTCGGGCAAGCTGACGCAGGACAGACCTTTATTCGTGAACAACGAGCAAGTCGCCTCGTATCTCGAGAAGTTCGTCGAGCAGCTAGAGCTGATTGACTTCGATTCGCTAAAGAAAGACTGAGCATTCGCTTTGCTCGGATTCGCCACCCATCTCAGGCAACTGTACCAACGCGCATTAACGCCCCTATCTACAAGACCGATTGAAACTCTTGTTTTATGTCTCGATTTAAAGCGGATATTTGTTCATAACTAACAAATATTGGTTTTAAAACAATATAATTGTCGTTGTAATTAAAGGATGTCATGGGCGTCGGCTTTTGTGAAAAGGATTCTGACGATGATTCTCAATTTTTCTTTTAAGAACTTCCAGAGCTTTCGAGATGCTCAGCAGTTCTCGTTTGAACCGATTTCGAGCAAAAAGAAATTTGGACCCGTGCGGGTAGCCGCGATTTACGGTGCAAACGCGTCGGGCAAATCAAATTTCTTAGACGCCCTGGACTTTGTCTCGTTTTTTATTCGCAACGGTTACGCAACAGGTGATTCGAAATCTCATATACCTATTATTCCCTTTTTACTTGACTCAAAGTCGCCATCAAGTGATACCGAGTTCTCGATTGAATTTACAGCCAGCAATTTGAAGTATGAGTTCTCATTTGGTGTAAACAAAAATGAGGTTACTTATGAGAACCTCACCGTATACCGATCGAAACAACCGTCGCTCCTCTATGACCGCTCTTCGGTAAACGGGGAACAGTCGATTAAATTTGGTAGCACGTTTACAGGCGCCAAAAAACAACTTTGGGATATCACGCGCAATAATTCTCTGTTCTTATCTGCCGCCGCGGCGGCTGGTAGTGATGTAATTCAACCCGCATTCGCAGCTCTTGCCAATGACATCAATCTCTATGATGCAACGCATTATCTAGCGGAACTCGCCACCATAAAAAAGCTGTTTATCAACGATGACGCTCGAGCTCAGATGCTATCTCAGCTCATTAAATATGCTGATATCGGAATTGACGGCATAGATGTCCGTCAATCGGAAGGCGTCATGGGTTTAAAAGACTCACTCATTGGACTCGATGAGATTCCGGAAGAGGCACGTAATAAAATTACAGAAGACTTTAAATTGTCGTTCGCTTATGACCTGTTCTTCCACCATAAAGGCTCGGGAGATGGCTTTTGGCTGGGCTCCGCCCATGAATCGGAGGGCACAAAAGCTGCGCTGGCGTTTTTCTCGGTAGCCTTACGTTCTTTAAGCAGTGGGGCCACAACAGTAATTGACGAGCTTGATTCGAGCCTTCATCCTACGCTCCTGCGCGACTTCGTCTCACTGTTCGCCGATCCCGACACAAATCCAAAGGGCGCGCAGCTAATCTTCTCGACCCATGATGTCACCTTGATGACGCGAACCAGCCCTATGGAAGAGGTGCTTGAACGTGACCAGGTCTGGTTTGTGGAAAAGGACTCTGAAGGTGCTTCGCAATTAATTGCTGCGATGGAGTATTCGCCTCGTGCAAATGAGAATCTGGGGCGCAATTACTTAAACGGTGTCTATGTGCCGCTGCCCAACCCAAGTTTTCATCAACTTGTGGCCCAACTCATGAAGGAAGGCGCTGACATAAATGGCTAAGGCAGAAAGGAGAGGGCTTGCTCGCGGCCGCAAAAAGCAGACAAGAGCCAAGCGAAAGCGCCACCTAATTGTGTCCAATGGAAAGGTGACCGAAACCGAATATTTTAACTTCCTTATTACTGAAATGGACGTTCGCGGAAGCGTGCTGTATCGGCATATTGACGGAGACCCTTTGAAGGTGGCCAAGCAGCTTTCGCGAGAGCTCGATTCAGATAAAAAGGCCGTTAAAGCAGGCGAAATCGAAGCATTGAGTTCCGCATGGATCGTGGTCGATTCAGATGAGTTCAGAAACCTAGCCGCAGCAGAACGAGAAGCAAAGACAAAAGGGGTTAGGCTCGCGATCTCCAATCCATGCTTTGAAGTATGGCTTATCGATCATGTCTCACCATGCCCGGAAACTTTTGCATCGACGCCACAATGTGAGAAAAGAGCGCGCGACCTTGGCGTTCTAAAATCTACTGACCCCAACAGGTCCTCCGCGTCAAAGTTCAAGTCGGTAAATCTCGAAATGATTGACGGCAACAAGGGCCAGGCTTTGACCAATGCCGCAAAGCACAATACGGATGATAAACGTCGTGCAAGAGAAATGAATCCGGACAACGTTGTCGCCTATCAAGTATGGACTGACTTGCCTGATCTTGTAGATGACGTATTTGGGTCGGGTAACTAGTGCGATTCATCCCGCGTTAGGGGCAGGCTATTAACTCAAAAAGTTGTAAACGAGGTAGCAATGCTTTGGAGCTATGTTCAGCTAGATGACGGCGCTGGTCGAGCTGCACAAGAAAATCATTCAATAGCGGACGAGAAGAATTCAACATTACCGATTTCGCTCGACGACTCTACGTCGATCGACCATGCAGTTGAGTTAACCATTACGGGCATGCCCAACGCGCTCAGGCTCTTGGAGAACTCATGATGGCGGCTACGCGGCAGAGCGCTCGTCCGTTCCCGCCGCTCGTGCTCGATGATGCCAGTTCGCTCGAAGCCATGGCCGGCGCCGTCATGCGCCTTCACAATACGCTGCTAACAATCGGACGCTGCTATACGACCGATGCCGCGGGCGACAGGGCTATGCTCGAGCTCGGACGCATCGAGTCCGTGCTTGCGGGCGCGTTCTGCACGATATTCGGCCAATCGCCAGCCGATCGTTTCACGGACATCTTTGACCAGGTCGCCTACGTCGCCGAGCACATGGTTAAGGACCACATCTTCGAGGACGGCAACAAGCGAACCAGCCTTGTCTTTGCGTTGTCCGTCCTAAGGTTCGCCGGCACTCCGGTCGTGCTGTCCGACAGCCCCGAACCCAAAGACAACCAGTACTACGCCTGGATCCAGGACCTCGTTGCTAGACGCCGCACGCTCGACGATCTAGCCAACGAGCTAAGGTGCCATTGCATCGTGATCTCCGACGACGCTTCGCACGTATAGAATCAAAGCATCCGCACGCCAGCTATGAGATGGATTGGACGTCACATGGAGATCCCCAACACCCTGTGCAGCAATGTATACGACTTTGCGTTTTGCCCCGAGCCCTGCTACGACCGCCTGGTCGACCTCGCCGACCCCGAGGACTGGGGCCCCAGCAACCGCATCCTCAAAAACTACCTGTCGTTTTCGTTTAGCCGCGCGGTGTTCCTGACCGAGCGCGACGCGGACCAGACCGCGCCGTCCAACTTGCCGTTGGTGTTTGACGACGACCGCTGCCTATTCAACACCGGCCTGTACACGCGCCGTTACGAGACCATCTACGGCCTGTTTGAGCCCAACACCAAACCCGACGCGCGCCAGCGCTGGTTTTTGAAGGGTTTCTTTAAGGAAAGCGACCCCATGCTGGTCTCGTTTGAGTACCTGCCGTGCCGCGTGCGCTTTGCCGAGGACCCCTCCGATCTAGTCTTTGATTACCGCCTGCCCATCCGTTCCAACATCGACCACATTCTGGGCGACGAGGAGAACCTGACGCGCATTCCTGTCAGCCTGATGGGGGAGGGCAACTCGCTGCTGCTGCGCCGCGCCTTTGAGGGCGCCGTCGTCGAGGCCGCCCGTCGCGCAGCAGCCAACTACACGCTCGCGGTACCGCAGTTCTATGGCGGCCGGATCCAGCTGCTCTTGCCGCTGTGCCTGACCGGCGACAAGCCCGAGCTGGCGCTGACCATCCAGCGCGAGGACGGCTTTTACGCCGCGCGCACCTGCCTCACGCTCGATATGGCCTACAACAACGCGCGACTTATCTGCCGCCCAGAGACCTCGTGGATAAAGCGGTAAATAGTAGTTTAGCTGCAGTTTTTCCGATTGCTTTGGTTGTTTTGGCTTGGCTAGCACCCACGAATTTAAAATCGGGGGCAAAAAGTTCTTGGTAAACCACGCGCGGCTATGATAGTATCTCTTTTGCCGAAAGGCGACGGGCGATTGGCTCAGGGGTAGAGCATATCCTTCACACGGATGGGGTCACAAGTTCGAATCTTGTATCGCCCACCATCTAAAGCACAGGTCAGTGGTGTTTAGCCTCTGACCTTTTTCTTTTTGACACCAAAATCGAAGCGAAGTTACCTAAGGCGTTATATGTTACGCAGTTCACCTTAGGTGTCGTCATTGCACGTTTTGCAAAATGCGTCTGCGTTCATTCATTGAATTCCGTGCGTAATCTATGTGCAATTGTAGAGACAGAGACCACTGGCGCACAGCTCGTACCAGCACATTCATGGCTCAATCAACCTTTCAACACATCCCATCCAATATTTGGTCAGCATTTGGTCAGCTTCCAGTACTTACCCGCATGATGCCCCGGTAGATAATCGGCCATGCCCGCAATCCGCACGGCCTACGGTCGAAACTAGGGGAGGTCCACATGGACGAGATTGTCTGCGCAAACACCGCATTCCGCTACTGGCGCTGCCCACCGCAGGTCCGCGACCTCTACCCAAGACTGCCAAGCCCAGAAGACGGCTGGCGAGCCCTATCTCAATCGCCCTTTGTAGTCGATGTCCTCAAGACCCCGATTATTACCACAACAGTGCCAGGTGGCGTTAACTACCATTCGGGATTACGGACAACAATCCACTGTGATGATGCTTCGGGGGTGAATAGCACGCTGGAAACCGTGATGAGCTTTAGGGTTACCAATCCACTTGCGACGCTATTCACCATGGCGCGCTTTGTATCTCCAACCGATCTTGTCCTTGCCATGTACGAATTTTGCGGATGGTTCTCAGTCTTTGAGCCCACCGCAGCTGCAGAAGCGGAACTAGACAAAGCCAAAGACGCTGCCGAGAATGCAACCACCGAATCCCTCTTTGACCTCGATGAAAGCCAAGACGAACCACAATGGAAACGCGTTTATGCGCGCATAAAAGTCAAAGAACAGGTAAATACGAAGGGGCCCAACGGACAAAAGAAAACGAAGGAGGCCACAAGGCTAAAGGGCACTTCGCTCTGGATGAGGAAGCCGCTCATCGAATTACACGAGCTTCATGAGTATGCCAGTAAGATGAAAAGACGAAAGTGGGGTACGAAGTTTTACAACGCAGCGCAGCTGGTGACAGGTATAGCAGCTTCTCCGCTTGAAGTTGCAGGAATTTTATTGCTATCGCTTCCTCGCTCTCGCGGCGGTGCCGGCTTTCGAAACGTTTATGTTAACGACCTTACGCCGCTTACCGCGTCGGCGCAGAGCATTGCAGGGCAAAAAGTCTGCTACGGGGATATCGTGATCGTGAATCCAACCATAATGAAGGCAGGCATCGTGGAGATTCAGGGAGAGGTTATCCACGGATCAGGCGCCGTGCTCGACCACGATGCCAAACGCATGACGGCGCTGCAAAGTATGGGGTATGACGTCTTCCTAGTTACGCACGACATGCTTAACGATGCCGAGCAGCTTGATGCGATCGTGCGAAGTCTTTGCTCGCGCCTGGAATTGCGCTATAGGTGCAAAACTAAAGCTCAAAAGACAGCCGAAATGGAGTTGCGAGCCAACGTCCTATGCAATTGGCAGGAAATCGGTCGTAAGGCGGGTGCCCTGCCCACTTCCGGGCGCCCTCGGTCGGCTGCCTGCGATGCCGGAAAGTTTTTCCAAAATTGTCCTTGCATCGCCGTCCGAGTTCCCGTATAGTACTTCTTCGCACGGGGGCGTAGCTCAGCTGGGAGAGCGCTTGACTGGCAGTCAAGAGGTCAGGGGTTCGATCCCCCTCGTCTCCACCCGAGCATTGAATGAGGCTCCAACGCAAGTTGGGGCCTTTTTTATATAGGTACACAAGGTCAAAGGCGGTACCATGATCCTCCTGGTCGACAAGATCGTGCGTTGAACGGGCGTCGCGTGCATGGTAGTATTTCACGACGTGGTTCAAAGCGTTGGAGGCTGTTCTGCCACCCCAACTGTAAGTGCCACTTTATAAGGGCTCTTGGCGCAACGGTTAGCGCAGGGGACTCATAATCCCTGGGTTCTGGGTTCGAATCCCGGAGGGCCCACCAGGTTTTTCAACAGGTCAGGCAATATGTCTGGCCTGTTTTCTTTTTCATGGCAGTAGTTTCCACTTGCAAATAGCCTGCTTGCTCACTTCCGGGCGCCCTCGGTCGGCTGCCTGCGATGCCGCCGCCACGACCCCGCGGGACTCCGGCGCCCGCGCGCCCCCGGAAAGTTTTTCCAAAATTGTCCTTGCATCGGCGGGGGAGTTCCCGTATAGTACTTTTTCGCACGGGGGCGTAGCTCAGCTGGGAGAGCGCTTGACTGGCAGTCAAGAGGTCAGGGGTTCGATCCCCCTCGTCTCCACCCGAGCATTGAATGAGGCTCCAACGCAAGTTGGGGCCTTTTTTCATATTGGCACACAAGGTCAAAGGCGGCACCATGATCCTCCTGGTCGACAAGATCGAAAAAAGCTTCGGCGCACGCGTCCTCTTTAGCGGCGCGTCCTTCCAGATCAACCCCGGCGAGCGCTTTGCGCTCGTGGGACCCAACGGCGCCGGCAAAACCACCATGCTCAAGATTATCATGGGCATCGACAGCCCCGACGCCGGCCAGGTCCAGTACGCCAAGGACTGCCAGGTGGGCTACCTAGAGCAGGAAACCAACCTAGAGCACAAGGACACCACCATCCTTGCCGAGGTCATGGCCGCCGCCAAGGAAATCCGCCGCATGGGCGAGCGCGCCAACGAGCTGCAGGCCCAGATCACCGAGCTCTCCGAGCAGGGCAAGGACGTCGACGCACTTCTTAACGAGTACGGCCAGGTCCAGGACCGCTTTGAGCACCTGGGCGGCTACGAGCTCGAGAGCAACGCTCGCAAGATCCTATCCGGCCTGGGCTTTAAGGTCGCCGACTTTGAGCGCCCGTGCTCCGAGTTCTCGGGCGGCTGGCAGATGCGCATCGCACTTGCTAAGCTCTTCCTGCGCCACCCCGACCTGCTGCTGCTCGACGAGCCCACCAACCACCTGGACCTCGAAAGCGTCCAGTGGCTGCGCGGCTTTATCGCCAACTACGACGGCGCCGTGCTCATCGTCAGCCACGACCGCGCCTTCATGGACGCCTGCGTCGACCACGTCGCCGCACTCGAAAACCGTCGCGTAACCACCTACACCGGCAACTACAGCAGCTACCTCAAGCAGCGCGAGGACAACCTGGAGCAGATGCGCGCCAAGCGCGCCGCCCAGGAGCGCGACATCGCCCACATGCAGGTCTTCGTCGATAAGTTCCGCTACAAGCCCACCAAGGCAGCCCAGGCCCAGGAGCGCATCCGCAAAATCGAGCAGATCAAAAAGGAGCTCGTCATCCTGCCCGAGGGCCACAAGCATATCGACTTTAAGTTCCCCGACCCGCCGCGCTCGGGCGATATGGTCGTGGGCCTCGAGGGCGTCTCCAAGTCATACGGCGACAAGCACATCTACAGTGACATCGACCTCAAGCTCTACCGCGGCGAGCATGTGGCGCTCGTCGGCCCCAACGGCGCCGGCAAGTCCACCCTCATGAAGATCCTCGCCGGCCTGGAACCGCCCACCACCGGCACCCGCGACCTGGGCACCAACGTGGGTGTGGCCTACTACGCCCAGCACGCGCTCGAGGGCATGACCGAGTCCAACACCGTCCTGCAAGAGATCGACACCGTCACGCCCAAGTGGACCGTGCCGCAGCAGCGCAGCCTGCTGGGCGCCTTCCTATTTAGCGACAACGACTCCATCGAGAAGCAGGTCCGTGTCCTCTCCGGCGGCGAAAAGGCGCGTCTGGCGCTTGCCAAGATGCTCGTGGCCCCCGAGGCGCTCCTGTGCCTGGACGAGCCCACCAACCACCTGGACATCGACTCGGTAGACATGCTCGAGAACGCCCTGCAAAACTTCCCCGGCACCATCGTGCTGATCAGCCACGACGAGCACCTGGTACGCGCTGTGGCCAACCGCATCATTGACATCCGCGATGGCAAGGTCACGGTCTACGACGGCGACTACGACTACTACCTCTACAAGCGCGAGGACCTCGCAGCCCGCGCCGCGGCCGATGCGGCAGGGGAGAGCGCACCGGCCGCGACCAAGTCCGCTAAGGTCACCGCGGCCCAGTCCGACACCCCCGCCACCGCCTCCAAGCCCGCCGAGGGCAAAAAGACCAAGGAGCAAAAGCGCGCCGAGGCACAGGCCCGCGCCGCGCTCAACAAAAAGCTCAAGGGCGTGCGCAACCAGCTCAAGAAGATCGAGGCCGAGCTCGACAAAAAGCGCGCCCGCTATGACGAGCTTATGGAATTGATGGCGAGCGAAGAGCTTTATGCCGATCAGGACAAGTTCAATGCCGCGCTGGGGGAATATAACGGCCTTAAGCAAGAACTGCCCAAGCTCGAGGACGAATGGCTGGAGCTTTCCACCCAGATCGAAGAGGAGACCGCGCGTGAATTCTCGTAAGGCCGCTGCCGTGGCGATGAGCGTCATCGCCATCGCCTGTCGCATCTGCGGCATCTTTATGAGCGCGATGACCGTGCTGCTGTGCTTTAGCGGCCTCACCGCCAAACTGCAGATTGTCGGCTTTGTCGTTGAGCTTTCTCGCGCGCTGCCGAGCGCCATCGCCGGCTACGGCGTCATCACCTCACCCTTTGGCGGCGTTTTCCGCTTGGATTACGCCATCGTGGCCGTCATCCTGTTTGTAGCTGACTACCTGCTCACGCGCGCCTCGCGCCGCGTCCGCTAGGGGAGCGCCATGTCCAGCAGCTACATCATGAACCTGCTCGCCAGCGCCGTCGCCGTCATCGTGGGCATCGTCATCCACGAAAGTGCGCACGCCGCCGCGGCCTGGGCACTCGGCGATAAGACAGCCCGTTCGCGCGGCCGCGTGTCACTCAACCCGCTCAACCATATCGACCCGTTCGGCACCATCATCCTGCCACTGCTCATGCTCGCAGCCGGTGGCCCGGTGTTCGCCTTTGCCAAGCCCGTGCCCGTCTACCTCAACAACCTCAAGCACCCCAAGCGCGACGAGGTCCTGGTGAGCGTGGCCGGCCCCGCGTCGAACATCGCACTCGCATGCCTCGCGGCCGCCCTCATGCACGCAACGTACGGCAATCTCTACGCCAGCATGTCCTTTGCCGTGGCGTCGCAGATCATGAACTTCGGCGCCACGTTTATCGTGGTCAACCTGTCGCTCGCGTTCTTTAACCTCATTCCGATTCCGCCGCTTGATGGCTCGTCGATCATCGTGCCCTTCCTCAAGGGCACGGCGCTCAACAACTATTACCGTCTGCAGCAATACGCTATGCCCATACTCATCCTGGTTCTATACCTGCTGCCTATGTGGACCGGCATCGATGTAATCGGCCGCTATTTCGACGTTACCGTGTATCCGCTTGCTGAGCAGCTGCTCAACTTCGCAATCGCCGGCATCTAAGGTAAACTTACAGGTCGTCCGTGTAAAACGGTCGCAGCATGCACCCAAACCGCGCCGCGAAGGCGCCGTCAAAGGAGGTCGAAGATGTCGTATCGCGTGTCGACGCAGGTCTACAGCGGACCGTTCGACCTGCTGCTGCAGCTGGTAACCCGCCAAAAAGTAGATATCGGCGCCATCTCCATCAGCGAGGTGGCCGAGCAGTACCTTGCCGAGGCCGAGCGCATCGAGGCGCTGGACCTGGACGTGGCGAGCGACTTTTTGCTGGTCGCGGCAACCCTTTTGGACATCAAGGCTGCCTCTCTGGTGCCGCAGGAGGCCCCGCGCAAAGTCGATAACGACGATGACGAGTTCGACGAAGACCTCGAGGAGCTCAGCGCGCTCGACGGCGACGCCCTGCGCGAGGTCCTGATCCAGCGCCTGATCGCCTACAAGCAGTTTAAGGGCGCGGCGGCAGCCCTTGGCGCGCGCATGCAGGCCGAAAGCCGCATGCACCCTCGCGTAGCCGGCCCCGACCCCGAGTTCCTAGGCCTTATGCCCGACTACCTGGCCGGCATTACCTTGCGCGGTCTCGCCGTCATCTGCGCCGATCTGGACGGCAAGCGCCAGACCTTCCTGCTGGAGGCCGAGCACGTGGCGCCGCATCGCGTGCCGCTCGACCTGACGGTGGCCTCGGTCGACCGCTTTACCATGGCGCACCAATCTTGCACCTTTCGCGAACTGCTGGACGGTGATGCCACCACCGAGCAACTCGTCGTCACCTTCCTGGCCATGCTTGAGCTCGCCAAGCGCGGCTCGCTCACGCTGAGCCAGGACGAGATCTTCGGAACCATCTGCATCAACCGAGTCGAGGGAGCCGAGGCATACGTGCCCGGCGAGGGCCCCGAGCTCACCGAATAGGAGCCGCAACCATGTCAACCCTTTCCACGCTGGAGGCAAACAGCCTCAAAGGCGCCCTCGAGGCGCTGCTGCTGGTGTCGAGCGACCCGGTGAGTGCGCCCGCGCTGGCCGGCGCACTGGATATCGCCCCCGGTGAGTGCGCGTCGCTGCTCGCCGAGCTCAAGGTTGAGTACGAGGAGGCCAACCGCGGCTTTCAGCTGCGCGAGGTCGCCGGCGGCTGGCGCCTGTTTACGCACCCCGCATACCACGACGTGGTCGAGGCCTACGTGCTGAGCTGGGACACGCAAAAGCTGTCGCAGGCGGCACTTGAGACCCTTGCCGTCATCGCGTACCACCAACCCGTGACGCGCGAGGTAGTCAAGGGCATCCGTGGCGTCAATTCCGACGGCGTCATCGCCTCGCTCGTGGACAAGGGTCTGGTGCGCGAGCTCGGCCGCGACCCCCAGCGCGGTCAGGCCATCATCTACGGCACGACCAACGCCTTCTTGGAAAAGTTCGGTCTGCGCTCCACCCGCGATCTGCCCGATCTGGAGCAGTTTGCCCCCGACGAGCAGTCGCGACAGTTTATCCGCGAGCGTCTGAGCGGCCGCAGTATTCAGTCCACACTCGAGGAGCAGGCCGAGGACTTGGACGAAGAGCGCGAACTGCTCGATACCGATGTTGAAGATGTTGAGGCAGTCGAGGAAGAGGACACCCTGATCGTCGACGAGACCTCGGAGGATTTGCATGACGAGGACTAACGAAGTAGGGGAGACGTGCACCGCAAGCGCCACGGACGCCACAACGCCCGCGGGCGACGCCCAGCCCGTCTATCCGCACACCATGCGCCTGCAGCGCTTTTTGGCGCGCGCGGGCGTGGCGAGCCGCCGTGGCTCGGAGGACCTGATGACCGCCGGCCGCGTGACCGTTAACGACCAGGTCGCGACCGAACTGGGCACCAAGGTCGATGTCGACCATGATCACATTGAGGTCGACGGCATGCCCGTCAAGCTCAACCAGGGCGCCGTGTACCTGATGCTCTACAAGCCGACCGGCTACCTCACCACCATGAGCGACCCGCAGGAGCGCCCTTGCGTGGCCGACCTGGTACCGCGCGACCGCTTTCCGGGACTTTTCCCGGTGGGTCGCCTGGACCGCGACACCACGGGCCTTTTGCTCTTTACCACCGACGGCGACCTGTCACAGGACCTGCTGCACCCCAGCAAGCATGTCTATAAAACCTACCAGGCACTCGTGGACGGGCAGCTGACCGACCGCGATCTTGAGCCGCTGCGTCGTGGCATCGAGCTCGACGACGGCCTCTGCCAGCCGGCGATCTGCCGCGTCATCACCGCACGCGAGGCCGAGGCCGTGGCTCCGCAAGGTATCAAGCCCGGTACCACCGCCGTGGAGGTCATCATCCGCGAAGGCCGCAAGAACCAGGTCAAGCGCATGCTGAGCAAGATCCACCACCCGGTGATCCGCCTGCATCGCTGTAACTTTGCCGGCCTGGAGCTCAAGGATGTGGCCAAGGGCTCGTGGCGCGAGCTCACCGACCGCGAGGTGCAGATCCTCAAGGCCGGCGGTATCCCACCCAAGCAGGCGAGCGCCAAACGCGGTGGCAAGCCTCAGGAAACCCTCGCCAGCCGCACGCGTCACCACGGCAGCCACGGCTCCGCACCCAAGCGCAACACCTACCGCGAGCGCTACACGGGCTAGGCAACCCGCCGCGCCCCAACGCCCGCGAACCATACCAGCACGTCAATCATCGAAAGGAAGCATTGCATGATCGTCGCCATCGACGGCCCCGCCGGATCCGGCAAATCCACCATCGCCAAGGAGATCGCCCGCCAGCTGGGCTTTAACAAGCTCGACACGGGCGCCATGTACCGCGCCGTCACCTTCGCCGCGCTCGACCGCGGCATCGACCTGGATGACGAGGCAGCCATCGATGCCCTCGCCGAGCAGATCGAAATTCGCTTTACCAACGGCACCGGCGAGGATACGCGCCTGACAATTGACGGCCAGGACGCTTCGGCCGCCATCCGCACCCCGCAGGTCGACGCTAACGTGTCCAAGGTCTCGGCCTATCCAGGCGTGCGCGCCGCCATGCTCATCCATCAGCGCCGCGCCGCCGAGGACCGCGACATCGTCGCCGAGGGTCGCGACATCGGAACCGTCGTGTTCCCCAACGCGCAGGTCAAGGTGTTCCTAACCGCCGACCCGCGTGAGCGCGCCCGCCGCCGTGTGCTTCAGCGTCACCAAAACGATGCCCAGCCGCTCACGCCCACGCAACTCGAGGCCGAGGTCGACGAGACCCTCGACGCCCTTAAGCAACGCGACAAGCTCGACAGCAGCCGCGAGGTCGCCCCGCTCGAGCCCGCCGAGGACGCCGTGCACGTCGACTCCACCGCCCACACCATCGACGAGGTCGTCTCGATAATCGAGGACCTCATTAACCAAAGGAGGTAGCCCATGCGCCTGTTTAAGCAGACGCCCGAGGACTATTACAACGCCCCCTACGCCGAGTTCCCGGCGCTCATCCGCGGCACTGTCGTCGTGGTTATGGCCATCCTTTGGGCCTTCTCCAAGCTCATGTGGCGCTGGAAGGTCGAGGACGCCGACCTACTGTTTGAGCGCCAAGAAGGCCGCGGCAGCGTGGTCATCTGCAACCACACCTCGATGGCCGAGCTCTTGGCCGTGGAGACGGCGCTGTTCTTTGGGGGGCGCCGCATTCGTCCCATCTTTAAGTCCGAGTTCGCCAAGAGCAAGATTGTGCGCTGGGCCTTTAGCCGCGTCGGCGGCATCCCCGTGGAGCGTGGTACTGCCGATATGAAGTGCTTGCGCGCCGCCCAGCATGCGCTGCAGCGCGGCGAGGACGTTCTGATCTTCCCCGAGGGCACGCGCATCCGCTCGCGCGAGATCAAGCCCGAGGTCCACGGCGGTTTTGCGCTCATCGCTCAGATGGGCAAGGCACCTGTGAACCCGCTCGCCATTTGCGGCTGGTCCGACATCACGCCCGTGGGCAAAAAGATCATGCGTCCCAAGAAATGCTGGATCCGCGCCGGCAAGGCTGTCTCGCTTTCCGACGCACCGGCCGGGCTTAAGCGCACGGAGCGCCTGGAATGGTTTGAGTCCGAGGCCATGGACCGCGTCTACGCCATGCGAGACGAGCTGTGCGCCGAACATCCGGGCAGGTTCTAGCCATGAGCGAGAACGTGACGAACACCGCCGTGACTGCGTCCGATCAGGACGGCGCGCCCACCATCGAGATCGCAGCCCACGCCGGCACTTGCTACGGCGTGCAGCGCGCGCTCGATATGGCGCTAGCCGCCGCACCGCAGGCAGGCGAGTGCGCTCAGGTCCATACCTTGGGGCCGCTCATCCATAACCCCATCGTGGTGCGCGAGCTTGCTGAGGCAGGCGTTGGCCTGGCCGAGAACCTGGACGACGCCGCATCGGGCACCGTAATCATTCGCGCGCACGGAGTGGTGCCGCAGGTGATCGATGCCGCTCGCGAGCGTGGCCTTAACGTCGTCGACGCCACCTGCCCTTACGTGAAGAAGGTCCATATGGCAGCCGAGCGCCTGGTGCGCGAGGGCTACCGCGTGGTGGTCGTAGGCGAGCCAGGTCACCCTGAGGTGGAGGGCATCCTGGGCCACGCCGGCACTGATGCGCTGGTCGTGAGCTGTGCCGCCGACGCCAACGCCTTGTCGTTCAAGGGCAAGGTAGGCCTCGTCGTGCAGACCACCCAGACCGCGCAGAACCTCGCCGAGGTCGTGGCAGCTATCACCCCGCGCGTGCAGGAGCTGCGTGTGATCAACACCATCTGCGCCGCCACGAGTGAGCGTCAACAGGCAGCAGCCACACTTGCCAACCGCTGCGACTGCATGGTCGTCGTGGGCGGCAAGAACTCGGGCAACACCCGCCGCCTGGCGCAGATTTGCGCAGACGCCTGCGAGCGCACGCATCACATCGAGGAAGCTTCAGAGCTTGAGACCGCTTGGTTTACCGACGCTCACCACATCGGCATCACCGCCGGAGCCTCCACCCCGCAAGAACACATCGAGCGCGCCGTCGAGCGCATCAAGGAGCTTTGCCGCTAATCATGGACCAGACCGTACCCGCATACGCCGCCGAGGTGGCCGATTACGGGCGCAGCCGCGACCCCGAGCCGGGTGAGGGCGCGCTCGTAAAGAACGTGCGTCCCGAATCGCCCGCGTGGGATGTGGGTATCGAGCCGGGCATGCGCGTGCTCACGGTCAACGGTGAGGCGCTCACCGACATGATCGTGTGGCTCTGGGAGGCCGACGACGACACCGTCGACCTCGAGGTTTTCGACCCGCGCGACGGCACCGTCACCCCCGTCGAGCTCGACCGCTTCCCGGGCGAGGACTGGGGTTTGGAGTTCGATGGCCCCATCTTCGACGGCATGCGTACCTGCGTAAACGCCTGCGTGTTCTGCTTTATGACCATGTTGCCCAAGGGCGGCCGCTCCACGCTCTACATTCGCGACGACGACTACCGCCTGAGCTTTTTGCAGGGCAACTTCGTCACGCTCACGAACCTCACCGACGAGGACGTGCAAAACGTCATCCAACGCAACATGAGCCCCATGAACGTGTCGGTCCACGCCGTAAGCCCCGACGTCCGCCGTCGTATGATGGGCCGCAACGCCCAGCGCGGCATGGACGTACTCGAGGCCATCATGGCCGCCGGCATCGAGATTCACGCGCAGATCGTGTTGTGCCCCGGCATGAACGACGGCGAGGAGCTGGAAAAGACCCTGCGCTTTTGCGAGGAGCACGAGCAAATCACAAGCCTGGGCATTGTGCCGCTCGGTTTTACCAAGCATCAGAACCGCTTTAGCTGGTCATACAGCGACAAGCCCGAACTGGCGCGCGAGACCATTGCCATGATCCGTCCCTACCAGGACCGCGCCTTCGAGCGTTTTGGCCGCCACACCTTCCAGATGAGCGACGAGTTCTACCTGGACGCCGGCATCGATCCGCCCGAGGCGGACTTTTACGACGGCTATCCGCAGTACTACGACGGTATCGGCATGATCCGCTCATACCTAGACGAGACGGACGATGTGCTTGCCGCCGATGCCGAGCGACTGGCCCGCGTCCGCGAGGCCATCGCCGCTCGCAGCCAGCACCTGCTGTGCCTCTCGGGCGCCAGCGCACGCGACACCGTGGCACGTTTCGTGGAATCGCCGCAGGGGCTCGCTGGCACCGTCACGGCCATCAAGAATCGCTACTTTGGCGGCAACGTGGACGTGACCGGCCTCATCGTCGCCTGCGACATTCTGGAACAGCTGCCGCAGGACCTCTCGGGGGTTATGCTCTTTGTGCCTAAGCTCATGTTCAACGCTGACGGCATGACGCTTGACGAGTATCATCGTGACGATTTACTCGCAAGCCTTACCAGTCGCGGCGCCGAGGTTCATGTGGTGTCGACCATGCCGCATGAGCTGCTCGATACCCTGGAGCACTTCCTTGGCATTGTGCCTGCCGACTCTAACACTTCCACTGACCCTACCCATTAAAGGAGTGCAGATGAAACCTATCGTCGCCGTCGTCGGACGCCCCAACGTGGGCAAGTCCACGCTCGTTAACCGCCTGGCCCAGACCTCGGACGCCATCGTCCATGAGTCCCGCGGCGTCACGCGCGACCGCTCGTACCACACGGCCGATTGGAACGGCCGCGAGTTCACCATCGTCGACACGGGCGGCATCGAACCGCTCAAGAGCGATGACGTCTTCGCCACGTCCATTCGCGACCAGGCCCTCGCCGCCGCCGAGGAAGCCGCCGTCATCCTGTTTGTGGTCGACGGCCGCACCGGCGTCACCGAGGAGGACGAGTCGGTCGCTCGCATGCTCAAGCGCTGCGACAAGCCGGTCTTTCTGCTGGTGAACAAGCTCGACAACCCCGATCGCGAGAACGACAGCATCTGGGAGTTCTATTCGCTCGGCATCGGTGAGCCCACGCCGCTCTCGGCCCTGCACGGCCACGGCACGGGCGACCTGCTCGACGACATCGTGGCCCTGTTGCCCGAGGAGGAGGACGAGATCGCCGACGAGTTCCCCGACGCGCTGAACGTCGCCATCATCGGCCGCCCCAACGCCGGTAAGTCCTCGTTGTTCAACCGCATCCTGGGCGCCGACCGCTCTATCGTGTCCAACATCGCCGGCACGACGCGCGACGCCATCGACACCGTCGTGGAGCGCAACGGTAAGCACTACCGCATGGTCGATACCGCGGGCATCCGCAAGAAGAGCACTGTGTACGAGAACATCGAGTACTACTCCATGGTCCGCGGCCTGCGTGCCATCGACCGCGCCGACGTGGCGCTGCTCGTCGTCGATGCCTCCGTGGGCGTCACTGAGCAGGACCAGAAGGTCATGGGTCTTGCCATCGAGCGCGGCTGCGCCATCGTGGTGCTGCTCAACAAGTGGGATCTGCTCGACGACGACCGTAAGCGCGAGGCCTGCATGGAGACCATCGACCGCCGTCTGGGCGTTATGGCTCCCTGGGCCCAGTACCTGCGCATCTCTGCCCTCACTGGCCGCAGCGTCGAGAAGATCTGGGCGATGGTCGACGCCGCCGAGAAGACGCGCTCGCAAAAGATCACCACCTCGCGCCTCAACACGTTCCTCACCGACCTGCGCGAGTTCGGTCATACCGTGGTGGACGGCAAGCGCCGCCTGCGCATGCACTACGTGACCCAGACGGGCGTCAACCCGCCGACGTTCACGTTCTTCGTCAACCACAGCGACCTGGTCAACGACACCTACCAGCGCTACGTGGAGAACCGCATGCGCTCGACCTTCGACTTTGCCGGCACGCCCATTCGACTCTTCTTTAGGAAGAAGGAGCAAAAGGATGCATAATCCGATTCTGCTGACCGCCATCTGCGCCGTGGTCTCGTTCTTTATCGGGGCGATTCCGTTTGGCCTGATCCTGGGCCGCGTGTTCAACCACACCGACATTCGCAAGGCGGGCTCCGGCAACATCGGCACCACCAACGCGCTGCGTGTGGCCGGTCCCAAGGTGGCCGCGCTCACGCTGCTGCTCGACTGCCTTAAGGGCGCCATCTGCGTCCTTATCGCGCGTCCGCTCATCGCGAGCGTGGGCTACGGCTTCCCCGTGAGCATTATGGCCCCCGGTGCCGCCGGCGACTGGATGCTCGGCGTCATCTGCCTGGCGGCCGTGTGGGGCCACATCTTCTCGCCCTACCTCAACTTCCATGGCGGCAAGGGTATCGCGGTTGGTCTGGGCGTCATCCTCGCTTGGTACTGGCCTATTGGCCTGTCGCTGCTGGGCATGTTTATCGTGGCCGTCGCCATCACCAAGTATGTGTCGGTGGGCTCGCTCGCCGCTGCCATCGGTCTTCCCATCGCTGCTTGCGCGGTCTTTCCGTACAGCAGCCTGGGCCTCAAGTTTTGCATGGCGATGATCGGCATCACCGTGGTGTGGGCCCATCGCGCGAATATCCAAAAGCTCATGACGGGTAAGGAGTCCAAGCTCTCGTTTACCAAGCGCGTCACCGAGCCCGACGATAAGTAGGAGAGAGTCATGAATGTTGCGCTGATTGGCTCCGGCTCCTGGGGAACCGCCATCGCCGGCCTCGCCGCCGAGCGAGCCGAGCGCGTGACCATGTGGGCCCACAGCGAGCAGACGGCCACCGGCATTAACGGTGAGCATCGCAACCCGCGCTATCTGGTGGACTACGTGCTGCCGGAAAACGTTGTCGCCACGACGGACCTGGCCCAGGCACTCGAGGGCGCCGAGGCCGTCATCTTCGCCGTGCCTTCGACACACCTGCGTGACGTCTGTCACCAGGCGGCGCCGTTCGTCGCGGACGACGCCCCGGTGCTCTGCCTCACCAAGGGCATCGAGCCGGAGTCCGGCCTGCTCATGAGCGAGGTTATCGCCAGCGAGATCGGCAACGAATCGCGCGTGGCGGCGCTCTCGGGCCCCAACCATGCCGAGGAGATCTGCCGCGGCGGGCTTTCTGCCGCCGTCATCGCCAGCAAAGATCCGCAGGTAGGGGAGACCTTTAAGGACCTGCTCCTATCCACGGCCTTCCGCATCTACCTGTCGCAGGACATGACCGGCGTCGAGGTTTGCGGCGCCATGAAAAACGTCATCGCCATCGTGTGCGGCATTTCCGCCGGTTCTGGTGCGGGCGACAACACGCTTGCCCTTATCATGACGCGCGGCCTGGCCGAGATCAGCCGTCTGGTGCACGCCCGCGGCGGTCAGGCCATGACCTGCATGGGTCTTGCCGGCATGGGTGACCTCATTGCCACCTGCACCTCCGAGCATTCGCGCAACCGCACCTTTGGCTACGAGTTTGCCCACGGCGTGTCGCTCGACGAGTACCAGGCGCGCACGCATATGGTGGTCGAGGGCGCCGTCGCGGCCCGCAGCGTCAGCGAGCTCGCCCGTTCACTGGGCGTAGACATTCCGCTCACCTTTGCCGTGGAGCAAACGCTCTACAACGGTGTTACTTTGGATAGGGCGCTCGAGATTCTTACCGATCGCGTCCCTTCTCAAGAGTTCTACGGACTCACCGACTAGCGCAGAAAGGCTTCTACCATGGGTTCCATCAAAATCGCTCCGTCCGTCCTCTCGGCCGACATGGCCAACCTCAAGGGCGAACTCGACAAGATTGCCGGCGCCGACTACGTGCACTTCGACGTTATGGACGGCCACTTTACCGGCAACCTCACCTTTGGCGTTGACATCCTCAAGGCCGTCAAGCGCTCCACCAACGTGCCGGTCGATGCGCACCTCATGGTGTCAAACCCCGACGAGACCGTCGATTGGTATGCCGATGCCGGTGCCGATATGATCACCGTACACTACGAGGCCTCTACGCACCTGCACCGCACGCTCACGCACCTGCAGCAGCGCGGCGTCAAGGCCGGCGTGGTACTCAACCCCGCCACCCCCGTCTGCGTGCTCGAGAGCATCATCGACGTCGTCGACATGGTGCTGCTGATGAGCGTGAACCCGGGCTTTGGCGGCCAGAGCTTTATCCCGGGCACCATCGCAAAGCTTCACGAGCTCAAGGCCATGTGCGAGCGTCACGGCGTTTCGCCCCTCATCGAGGTCGACGGTGGCATTTCTCCCAAGAACATTGCCGAGGTCGTCAAGGCCGGCGCCAACGTGCTCGTGGCCGGTTCTGCCGTATTTAAGTCCGAAGATCCCGCTGCCGAGGTTGCGCTGCTGCAGAAACTGGGCAACGAGGCCGCACAGGAGGCATAAACCCTTATGACCGCAGGTCAAAACCGCATACCCGTGAATCTTGACTATGCCGCCTCGACGCCCATGCGCGCCGAGGCGCTCCTTGCGCAGCGCGAGTACGACGACAGTGAGCTTGCCGGCGTCAACCCCAACTCGCTGCATTCGCTCGGCCGCAAGGCTGCCGCGCGTCTGGAGGTTGCACGTCGCGAGATCGCCCGCAGCTTTGGCGCGCGCGTCCGCCCGTCCGAGATTGTACTGACCAACGGCGGCACCGAAGCCAACCAGCTGGCGCTGCTCGGTCTTGCCGAGGGCGCTCGTCAGCGCGATCGCAAGCGCGATCGTGTAATCGTTTCGGCCATCGAGCACGATTCGATTCTGGACAACCTGCCGTTGCTGCGTGCCGCCGGCTTTACCGTCGACCTGGTGCAGCCCTGCCGCATGGGCTACATTGAGCCTGCCACGCTTGTCGAGCTGCTAGGCGACGACGTGGCGCTCGTGAGCATCATGGTTGCCAACAACGAGACCGGCGTGGTGCAGCCCATCCGCGAGCTTGCCGCGGCCGCGCATTCCGTTGGCGCCCTGTTCCACACCGATGCCATCCAGGGGTATCTGCATATTCCGCTCGATGTCACCGAGCTGGGCGTCGACGCCATGTCCGTCGCAGCCCACAAGATTGGCGGTCCCGTGGCATCCGGCGCGCTCTACCTTAAGAACCGCACGCCGCTGCGCCCGCGCATCTTTGGCGGCGGACAGGAGGGCGGTCGTCGTGCCGGCACGCAGGACCTGCGCACGCAGCTGGCCTTTACCGCTGCCGCCTCCGTGTTGCTGCCGAATGTGGACCGGGAGCGCGCGACGCTGCAAGCCCTTTCCGACAAGCTCTACGCCACGCTTACGGCTCATCCGCGTATTCATGCCACCATGGGCGACTACACACAGGCCGATCGCCTGCCGGGCATGGTGTCGATCTACGTTGACGGCATGGATTCCGAGGAGCTCATCGTCAAGCTCGATGCCGCCGGCTTTGAGGTTTCGGCCGGCTCGGCGTGCTCGAGCGGCAGCATGGACCCCAGCCACGTTTTGAGCGCGATGGGCATCGGTCGCGAGCAGGCTCTGGGCGCACTGCGCATCTCGTTCGATGACCGCGTGAATCCGAGCGATCTGGACGAGTTTGCAAGTGCGCTGCTCTCGATCGTAGGCGCCGCATGATCGTGGCCGAGCTTGAGCGCGCGCTGCTGGCGCGCTATCCCAAGACCGATGCCGAGAGTTGGGACCATGTAGGACTCTCCGTCGGCGACCCTGCCGCGGAGATTACCGGTGTTGCCTGCGCACTCGATGCGACCGAAGCCAATGTGCACCGCGCCCAGGAGGCCGGCGCCAACGTGCTGCTAACGCATCATCCCATCTATATCAAGGCGCCCGAGGCGTTTTGTCCGTCGGATTCCGCACGCCCCCAATGCAGCGCGGCGCTCTACGAGGCAGCGCGTTGCGGCGTGAGCATCATCTCGCTCCACACCAATCTGGACCGTTCGCACGAAGCGCGCACCTGCCTGAGCGAGCTGCTGGTCGCCGAACCCGTGAGCTCACTGGAGCACGTGGACGACCCCGAGGCCACCGGCCTGGGCGCGTTTGCAACGCTCAACGACCCCTGTAGCCTGCGCGAACTCGCCGCCCGCGCCGCAACGGCATTTGGCAGCGACCCTCGCGTGTGGGGCGAAGTCGAGTACGCATGCCGTACCGTCGCTATTTTGGGCGGCTCCCTGGGAGACTTTGGAGAGCTCGCCATCGCCGCAGGCGCTGATGTTGTCGTGACGGGCGAGGCGGGATACCACGTGGCGCAGGACCTTGCCTTGCGCGGACTAGCGGTGATCTTGCTCGGCCACGACCGCTCCGAAGAGCCGTTCGTTGATATCTTGATGAACTCTGCAGTTGACGTCGGGGTCGACCCCCGTCATACGATTAAAATACTGAACCCTTGCCAATGGTGGACTGTGACAAAAGGAGAGAACTTATGAGCGCCGGCGCTACGCTACTCAAGCTGCAACAGATCGATTTGGAGCTCGCCCGCAACAAGAGCGAACTTGCCAATATGCCGGAGCTCAAGGAGCTCGCTTCCAAGCGTAAGACCTATGTGAAGCTCAAGTCCGAGATGACCAAGCTCTATGCTCAGCGTAAGGATCTGGACATTGAGCTCGACGATCTCAACACCACCGAGATCCAGACCAACAACGCCATCGAGGCTGCCAAGAAGCGTCACGTCGATGGTTCCGACTACCGCGAGGTTCAGGACCTGGAGAATGAACTCGCCACCCTGGCCAAGCGCCTGGACAAGATCGAGCACACCCGCAAGGATGTCGTCGTTGCCCATAAGGAGGCGCTCGACCGCGAGACTCGCGCGCAGGCCATCATCGCCAAGTTCGAGGAGGGCGTGAAGGCCGATACCAAGGCCGCCCGCGCCAAGGCCGCCGACCTGCAGGCTCAGATTGACGCCGCCACCAAGGAGCGCACCGCCCTTGCCGCTACGCTGCCGACCGACGTGCTCACCGACTACGAGCGCCTGCTCAAGCAGTTCCGCGGCCTGGCTGTCGAGACCATCCAGGGCAATATCCCCACGGTCTGCCACACCGCGCTGCAGGCATCGTCCATGAGCGACCTCAACCACGACGGTAGCGAGATTACGCACTGCCCGTACTGCCACCGCCTGCTGGTGCTCCCGAGCAAGGAAGCGTAAACGATGGCGGCGCCCAACAATTCAATGCAACTTGAGGGAAAAACGATCCTGCTGGGTATTACCGGCGGGATCGCCGCCTATAAGTCGTGCAATATCGTGCGCCTGCTGCAAAAGCGCGGCGCGCGCGTCAAGGTCGTTATGAGCGAGCATGCCACCGAGTTCGTGGAGCCGCTCACCTTCCGCGCGCTCACCAATGAGCCGGTCGCGGTTGGGCTATTCGACGACCCTTCTGACCCCATCCACCATATCTCGCTGGCGCAGGAGCCCGACTTGGTGGTCGTGGCGCCCGCGACGGCCAATATCATCGCCAAGATGGCCAACGGCATCGCCGACGACCTCATCTCCACCACGCTGCTCGCCACGCCGCGACCCATTGTGATCGCGCCGGCAATGAACAATGGCATGTGGAAGGCGCCGGCGACGCAGGCCAACATAGCAACCTTGCGCGACCGTGGCGTGCATGTGGTGGGTCCGGGCAGCGGCTACCTTGCCTGCGGCGACGTGGACACGGGCCGCATGAGCGAGCCCGAGGACATCGTCGAGGGCATCTGCGAGGTGCTCAATCCCGTGCCCCAGGACCTTGCGGGCAAGCGCATCGTGATCACCGCCGGTCCTACGCACGAACCGATCGACCCCGTGCGTTTTATTGGAAACCGTTCTTCGGGCAAGATGGGTATCGCCCTGGCGGGGGAGGCCGCACGTCGCGGTGCCGCCGTCACGCTCGTGCTGGGACCGACATCACTCGATGTTCCCCGCAGCGTGGAGTGCGTGCGCGTGCAGACCGCCGCAGAGATGCTCCAGGCGGCGTTAAACGCCTTCCAGACGGCCGATGCGGCCATTTGTGCGGCCGCCGTCGCCGACTATACCCCCGCCACCCCTGCCGACCATAAGCTCAAAAAGGCAAACGAGCGCCTCGATCGCATCGAGCTCGTCGAGACCGTTGATATTTTGGCCGAGCTTTCGCGCCAAAAGGGAGAGCGGTGCGTGATCGGCTTTGCAGCCGAGACCGATAACGTCGTCGAGTACGCCGAGCGCAAATTGGCCCGCAAGGGTTGCGATGTAATTGTCGCCAACGATGTCTCGCGCGCCGATTCGGGCTTTGGTACCGACACGAACAAGGCCTGGATTGTGAGCACAACGGGCACGCAAGAACTTCCCGTACTAACAAAACCCCAGCTCGCAGATACAATTTTGGACTTGCTTCAAAATTTGTAAAAAAGTTCTTGCACAAGGACAAAGTTTCGGGTTAATATACTCCCTGTTGCGAGCGAGAGCAGAGCAACAAACAAAAGCTTCGGGACGTGGCGCAGCTTGGTAGCGCACTTGACTGGGGGTCAAGGGGTCGCTGGTTCGAATCCAGTCGTCCCGACCAGAAGTTTGCAGGTCAGGCACCTAGTGCCTGACCTTTTTTGTTTTAAGCAATTGCTTAATTTTGATTAAGCAACAGGGTGCCAAAAATCTACCTACGCGATAACCGCCTTTTGCGGCTACTTGCGCGTTTTGCACGCGCTTGAGCCGATTTATTAACGCGATACGAATCTACATACGCGTAGCTGGTATACAGCCGAGTACAGGCTGTATATATCGCGGCGATTTACACAGATATAGCGATTGTAACGAACAAGCGTGTCGCCGTATTTATTCCAGTAGGTCACTTGATTGGTGGGCAAGTGGGCTGTTGCAACGAAATGCCAACCAGGATGGGCTCTATATGAGAACGCCGCAAAGGTAATGGCGGGGGAGTGCGGCAGGCGCTCTGAGAGCCGGTGCATGGCCCCATTTCTCCTTAACTTGATAATTTGTGTTTCAAGCCACGAATCGGTCGAGCAATTGCCAAAAGAACGGCCCATGCAGGATTGCACGGGCCTTACATCAGATCAAATTTGAGCTAGAAGCACCAAGCGGGGCAGACGCAACACCATCTCGTCGCAGCCTCGGCGAGCGACATATCGCAGGCAAGGTAGACATCGAGGAAGTCGTCAGATCCCGCACAGGGGGACCGCGATGGTGACCACCGCGCCGCCCGAGGGGCTGTTGGCGAGCGAGACGGAGCCCCCGTGGGCGCTCGCGGCCTCGGAGGCGACGTGGAGGCCGAGCCCGTAGTGGCGGCCTCCGTCGCGCGAGGAGCGGGACGAGTCGTCTGTGAAGAGGCGCTCGCAGCCGCGTTCGAGGGCGGCGGGAGAGAAGCCCGGTCCGTCGTCGGCCACCTCGATGACGAGGTGTCCGCCCGCGACGTCGCAGGAGACCGCCACGCGCGAGCGCGCGTGCTCGGCGGCGTTGGCCACGAGGTTCGCGGCGGCTCGCGCCAGGGCGGTTCGGTCGAGCGGGGCCTCGGGCGCGCCCGCGACAGCGGGGCCCGTGGCCGCGTCGAGCGTCACGCCTCGCGCCCGGGCGATCTGGGCGGCCTCGGCGAGGACCTGTTCACAGAGCTCGGCCGGCCGCATGGGGGCCCTCTCCGCCCCGCCGGACCCGCGCGAGGCCTCGATGAGCAGGCGCACGTAGCCGTCGAGCCTTTCGACACCGCCGGCTATGTCGCGCGCGGCGGCCGAGAGGTCGCTGTCATTCTCGTCTTCCAGCTCCTCCGCCACGAAGTCGGCGTTGGCGCGCAGCACGGTGAGCGGCGTCTTGAGGTCGTGGGCGAGCGACGCCATCTGCTCGCGCTGCCCCCGCTCCGCGGCCCAGCGGGCCTCGAGCGACTCGGCGAGGGAGGCCCGCATGGCGTCCATCGCGGCGAGGACGTCGTTCACCTCGCGCACGTTGGTGCTGCCGACCGCGAAGTCGAGCTCCCCCGCGCCGACGCGCCCCGCCGCCTCCGCGAGCGGCGCCATCTTGCGCGAGATCACGCGGCTCGCACGGCGCGCCACGAGCGCGAGCGCGAGCGCGCTTCCCACAGCGGCGCCGACGAGCATGAGGTTCTGCGGGTTGGGAAGCAGGCTGGCGAGATCGCGCGAGACCCACTGCGGCAGGTACTCGCTGACGAGTGCGCAGGCCCCGCCGCCCTTAAGCGGGAACGCGGCGTAGGTGAGGCCCGAGCCCCCGCCCTCGATCTCCACTGTGCCCGGATCCGCGGCGAGTGCCGTACGGGCCATTTCCGTCGCGTCCTCGAGCCGCGTGCCCTCGAGGTCTGTCATCATCACGTTTCCGTCCTTGTTCAGGATGAGGTAGCGGTAGGCCGTCGGCACGTCCTGCTGCCCGCAGACGCCGTCGCGTGCCAGGCCCTCCGCGACCTCGCGCGCATTGGCCGGCCCCCAGCTTGCCTCGTAGACGAAGCCCGCGTTGATCGCCGCGGAGAGCACCATGAACGAGGCGAGCCACGCCGTGGCGACCGCCGCGAACGCGTAGGCGAAGTAGCGCGCGATGACGAAGGAGAGCGGCATGCCCCCGCGACCTCGCGCCCCGGTCCTTAGAGCTGCCACTTGTACCCCATCCCCCAGACGGTCGCGATCGGATCGGCGCCGGCCTCGGAGAGTTTCCTCCGGGCGCGACTGACCTGCATGGATATGGCCGCGTCGTCGGCGTCGCTCTCCCAGCCGAGCACCGCCTCGCGTATCTGCGCGCGGCTCATGACCTGCCCGGGGTGGCGCGCGAGGTACTCGCAGATAGCGTACTCGGTGGGCGTGAGCGGCACGGTCTCGCCGCCCACGGCGAGGTCGCGCGCCCCGAGGTCGATCCGCACCTCCCCGAAGGAGAGGGCGTGCGAGCGCGGCCGGCGCTCACGGCGTAGATGGGCCGCGACCTTGGCGCGCAGTTCCGCGGCCCCGAAGGGCTTGCGAACGTAGTCGTCGGCGCCCAGGCCGTAGGCGGCCACGGCATCCTCCTCGGCCACGCGCGCGGTCAGGAAGACGATGGGCCCGTCGAAGTCCGGACGGATCTGCCGCACGAGGTCGAAGCCGTCGAGCCCCGGCATCATGACGTCGCAGAGCACGAGATCGAAGCGCGAGAGGTCCATCCCCGGGACCGCCGTCGGATCCGCCGCCCTAACGACCTCATGGCCGTCGCGGCCGAGGACGCGCGCGAGCGCGTCGAGGATCGCCCGTTCATCATCCACTGCCAGTATCCTCGCCATGTTGACCTCCTGAAACTCTCGTCGGAATTGTACTAGCGCCGCACTCAGCGGTCCAGAGCCCCGCGCGCAGCCGCGGGCGCCAACATGAAGATCTCAGGGTTGGGCAGCACGCGGTCGGCGATCGAGCGCAGCGCCGACCCCCAGCCGGCGTCGAGCAGGGCATTCCCGCCCAGGACAAACGCTGCGGAGAGGGGGACGTGCACGGCGGCGAGCGGCTTCCTATGCATCTGCCCTCCCGTCCTCGAAGCGGCAGAACCAGGCGAGAAGGGCGGCGTCGGCTGCCAGGGTGAGCACGAGGCTAGCGAGCTCAGTCGTGAGGAGAGGGCCCGCCGCGCGTGCGGCGTCGATGAAGGCCTCCACCCCGAGCGACCCCAGGCGCGCGGGCCAGGCGAGCGGCACCCAGCTCAGGGGCGTCGCCAGGGCACCGGTGAGCTCACCGGTCATGAGACCGTGCGCAAGTCCGCCCACAGAGAAGAACGCGAGGAGCATCCCCGCCGCGCCGGCGCCGATGGCGGCGTTGCGGCCGAGGCGCAGGGCCACGCCGAGCCCCAGCGCGTAGAGGGGCAAGCTGCCCAGCACGATGCCCGCCCAGGCGGCCGCAAGCGGAGCGGGCCCGAGCGGCAGGCGCCCGGCGACGGCGAGCACGGCCCCGAAAACGCCGAGCGCCACGGCCAGCGCGCCCGCGCCCAGCGCCGCAAGGGCGAGCAGCTTCGCCGCGACGGCGCGCCCGCGCGAGGGGACCGCCGTGAGGTTGGCGAGGCGCCCGGCAGCGCGCTCCTCGTCCACGGCGAGCCCGCAGACGATGGCGGACATGAGCGGCATGAGGGCGCCGAGGAACTGGGCGTAGGCGTCCGCGCCCAGCGCCGGGTCCCATCGGGTTACGGAGAAGTACTCGCCGCAGGCAAGACCGGCTGCCAGGCCGCAGGCGAGGTGCACCGCCGAGAGCGGGAAGCGCGCCAGGCGCAGGGCCTCAGAGAGCAGGGCCCGCGGGAGAGTCATACGCGGCGTCGGGTCGGAGAGTCGTGTCATGGCCATCACCGCTCCTCGGAGCGCGCGAACCAGGCCGCGCCCGCCGCCGTGAGCGCGGCGAACGCGAGCGCGCAGACCGCAAGGCCCGCCAGCGTGAGCATGCCATCCGCCGCG
>USPC01000011.1 GCA_900556605.1 uncultured Collinsella sp.
CAGCGACCAGGCGAACCCACCCACGAGCTGCGCGGCGAGCGGGCAGAAGATGCCCGCGAGCATGCCGAGCCGCGCCGTGAGGAAGAGCCCTGCGGGGATCATCCACGCCGCGGTCACCGTGTTGGCGAGCGCGCAGAGGAGCATCGTGAGCGTGCCCGCGGCCGTGAGACCCTGCGAGGAGAACGCCGATCCCGCGAGGTAGATGCCGAAGACCACGAGGTTCGAGAGCGTGCAAAGAGCGAGGCACCAGAGCGCCTTGGCCCACCAGGCGCGCCCGAGCGGGAAGCCCAGGCCCAAAAGCCCCCGCATCCGCGTGCGAGCGTCCGCCCGCGCGACGCACGCCACCACGAGCGAGAGACACACGGGCAGGAAGAGCGCGTACCAGTAGTTCCACGCGCTGAAGATCTGCACGCCCCGGTAGGGCATCGCGCCGAGCAGCGGCATCGGCAGCGCCATGAGCACGGCCAGGCGAACCGGTGCCGCGTGGCGCGACTTCAGGGCCTCGGCGCGCAGGGCCGCGAGCAGGCCGCCTTTCTCGCCCGTCATGCCGCCACCTCCCCGCGCGCTCGTCGCCCTTCCCGGCAGAAGCTCATGAAGAGTTCCTCGAGGTCCTGCCCGGGCCGAAGCGCATCCTCGTAGGCGAGGCGCCCCCCGCAGATGATGCCGATGGTGTCCGCCATCTGCTGCACCTCGGAGAGGATGTGGCTCGAGACGATCACCGTCGTACCCGCCGCCGCGAAGCCGCGGATCTGGTCGCGCAGCTCCTCGATGCCGATGGGGTCGAGGCCGTTGGTGGGCTCATCGAGCACGAGCAGGCGTGGCCGGGCGATCAGCGCCAGCGCGAGCCCCAAGCGCTGCCGCATGCCCATCGAGAAGCGCCCGGCGCGCTTCTTCCCGGTGTCCGCGAGGTCCACGGCGGCGAGCACCTCATCTATGCGGCTCTCGGGAAGGCCCAGCAGTGTGGTGCGCACGCGCAGGTTCTCGCGCGCGGTGAGGTTGGGGTAGAGCGGCGCCTCCTCGATGAGACTGCCGATTGCGTAGAGGTCCTCGCGGCGCCAGGCGTGCCCGGCAAAGAGAATCTCCCCGGCCGTCGGCCGCAGCATCCCGCAGATCATCTTGAGCGTTGTCGACTTGCCGGCGCCGTTGGGACCGAGCAGCCCGTACACCTCGCCCTCGCGGATATGAAGGCTCACGTCGGCCACGGCGTCCTGCGCCTGGTTGCCGCGGCCGAAGCGCTTGGTGAGCCCGCGCGTCTCGAGCATGTAACCCATGGGTTTATCCTTTCTCTTCCGGGCGCGCGGGCCGAGTCGCCGCGCCCGCGCGCCTTACCTTTCGGGTTCACCATCCATGGTGGGGCGCGTTTCTAACGAAGCCGTAACGGCCGTTGGGTTCTTTTGGCGCCAACCCTTCTCGACCCGCACATCATGATTAATTTGCTTAAGGCAACAACTTTCCCGATCGATGTAATCACCGAATCAAAACGTGTACATCAGCCATCAAAGATGCCGAAAAATGTCATATTTGGAGGCTGATGTACACAAATGCAGAATCCCGCACAACTCAGTAGCATCCTCCATATGTCTGGACTCTCTATGCTTACGCTGGATAGACATCGCCGGAACGGGTATAGTATCGAAAGTTTTGTCGTTAACCAGCGGGGGAGTCCTGTGGGCATCAAAAAGAAGATCAAAAAGGAGCTTATCGGCACTTCCGATTACCCGTCGAATAAGATCTTTACGATCTCCAATTTCATCACCTTTACGCGCCTGATCCTCACCCTGGTATTTCTGTACCTGTTTGTGACGGATAACAACCGCGTCATCGCCATCGTTATCTACGCCGTTGCCGCCTCTACCGACTGGATGGACGGTCAGATCGCCCGCATGACCAAGACGGTCTCGTGGCTCGGCAAGGTCATGGATCCCATCTGCGACCGTGCGCTGCTGTTCACCGGCGTACTTGGGCTGGTGGTCCGCGGAGAGCTGCCCATCTGGGTCTGCGTGCTCATTATTGGCCGCGACATCTATCTGGGCATCGGCACGCTTATCGTTCGTCATTATCACCGTCGCCCCATCGATGTCGTCTTTCCCGGAAAGATTGCCACTGCACTGCTCATGACCGGCTTCTCGCTCATGCTGCTCGGGTTCCCCGTTATTGACGGCCTGCATCTTTTACCTTCAACCCTTACGGCCTTCCCGGGCCTCAACGGAAGCTCGGTGCCCCTCGGCATCTTCTTTGTGTACGGCGGCGTGATCTTCTCCATGCTCACGGCTGTCATCTATTCCATTAAGGGCGGAGTGGCCATTAAACAGGCTCTCGCGCATCCCGAGGACGAGGACATCGACTTTCTGAACCCTGAAATCGAAGACTGATTCGTTGGGGTATGATTACGTACGGTTCATTATTTGCGGCACGTCCGCGATAAGTTAGGGGTTGTCATGGACAACATGGTTAACAATATGCCTCAGAATGATAAGACTGCTGACGCTACCTGCGTATTCCGCGTGCCTTCAAGCGACGTCACCGTTCCCGACCTCATGGCCAACGTGCGCATCACCGCCCCCGTTCTGTCCATCGTCAAGGGTCCGCAGACTGGTGCCGCCTTTGAGCTCGAGGACGACGTGACCACCATCGGCCGCGATCCTGCGAACGGCATCTTCCTCAATGACATGACCGTATCGCGCAGCCACGCGCGCATTATCCGCGAGGGCCTCGGCGCTCGCATCGAGGATCTGGGCTCGCTCAATGGCACCTGGGTCGACGGTGCCATCGTCAATGCAGCCCCGCTGCACGACGGTTCTTCCGTCCAGATCGGTACGTTTACGCTCATCTACCACGAGAGCACGCCGGAGCGCATCGAAACCGGTGAGTAGGGCATGGCCGAACGCAACTATCTGAGTATCGGCCAAGTCGTCAACCTACTTCGAGGCGCATACCCCGATCTTTCGAACTCAAAAATTAGATTTCTAGAAGATGAGGGGCTCATTACCCCTCATCGTACGCCTAAGGGATACCGTCAGTACTCTAAGGAGGACGTTGATCGCCTGGAGGTCATCCTGCATTTGCAGAAGACCCGCTACATGCCGCTCAACGTGATTAAGCAGCGCTTGGAAAACGCCACGGACCTGTCAACGCTCGCTTACGAGGTGGGCTTGCTGTCCGATGTTCCGCTCAAGACGGAGCCCAAGGAGACTAAGCAAAAGCTGCATCCCATTGAGACCATTCCCGATATGCTGGGCGTCGAGATTTCGTTTATCCGCTCGCTCGCCGAGAACGACCTCATTCGCATCATCAAGAGTCCGCAGAATCGTGAGCTCGTCGATGGTCGCGATTTTCCAATCATCCGCTACTGCTCCGAGCTGTCACGCTTCCATATCGAGCCCCGCAACCTGCGTCAGTACGTGTCTTCCGCCAACCGCGAGTCCTCGATGTTTGAGCAGGTGCTCGTGAGCATGCTCGGAATGGATACCTCCGATGACGAGCGCGACGCCAAGCTCGAGCGTGCGTTTAAGAAGCTTCACGACCTGACCGAGGGTGTGCACACTGCGCTGCTCAAGAACCGCGTTTTTGAGTCGCTCAACGCCGTGGTCGAGGACGCCGACATTGATGCACTCGATGAGGAAATCGCTCGCTCCGAGTCCACCAAGGCCAAAAACGAAGAAACTGCCGCGCCGGCTTCGCACGAGGATTCTCTCGTAAAGCCGCTTAAGGTCGTCGCCCCTTCGCAATCCGGCACCGTCACCGCGGGCAAATAACCGCTGCTGATATTTCGGCAACCCATTGAAAGGTCATGCAATGTACGACTTCGAATCTCAAATCGTCGACATCCCCGACTATCCCGAGCCCGGAGTCATCTTTAAAGACATCACGCCGCTCTTTGGCAATCCCGAGGCGCTCAAAGCCATGACCGATACCCTCGCCGAGCACTTTGCCGGCATGGGAATCACCAAGGTCGTGGGTCCCGAGGCTCGCGGCTTTATGGTTGGCGTACCGGTGGCTGTAGCCCTTGGCGCCGGCTTTGTTCCCGCACGTAAACCGGGCAAGCTGCCGCGCGAGACCGTAAGCCAGAGCTACGAGCTCGAGTACGGCACCGATTCAATTGAGATCCATGCCGACGCTATCAGCTCTAAAGATACCGTGTTGATTCTGGACGACTTGGTCGCGACGGGCGGAACCGTCGAGGCAACAGGTAAACTGGTGCGAGATATGGGCGCAAAGCTTATCGGTTACGGTTGTATACTTGAGCTTGCGTTTCTCAACCCGCGCGAGAAGCTCACGCCGTCTGATGACGATGTGGAGCTCTTTAGCCTGGTGACGGTAGACTAGCCGTTACCCTTAGTTACTGGAAAGGAAGCTACATGCGCACAGCAAACACGCACAAAAACATGGCACGCTGCGCTGCTACGGCAACCCTCGCTTGTGTTTTGGGCTTGGGCCTCGCGGCTCCTGCCTACGCCGATACCGCATCCGACCTTGCCGCTGCTCGTACGAAACTCGAGCAGATCGGCACCCAAACCCAGCAGATTTACGATGAGCTTGCCACGCAGACGCAGGCGCTCGATCAGACTGCCGGCGAGATCACGCAAAAGCAGCAGGAGATCGCCGATGGTCAGGCCAAGCTCTCGACCTATGTCGCCGGCGAGTACAAAACCGGCGGTCTGAGCCTGCTTCAGGTTTTGACGGGTGTCGATGATCTGAGCGATATGCTCAACCGCCTGTTCTACTACGGCAAAGTTTCCGACAAGCAAGCTCAGACCATTCAAGAGGTCAAGGAGCTTAAGCAGCAGCTCACCGATAAGCAGGCCGAGCAGGAGAAGAACGTCGCCACCACGCAAAAGAAGGTCGACGAGCTTAACGCCCAGCAGGCTGAAGCCCAGAACGTCGTAAACTCCCTGGATTCGCAGCTGCAGGCCGAGCTTGCCGCAGAGGCCGAGGCCAACGCCGCGCTGCAGGCCGGCATCAACGCCAGCACTGCCGAGAAGGCCACGGTGAGCAACGAGACTGCCGGTACAACCGAGAACACCAACAACGGTGGCCAGACCAGCAATAACAACAACCAGGGCGGCAACACTCCGGCTCCTACGCCGGCACCTGCTCCTACACCGCAGCCCTCCACGCCCGCTCCGGCTCCGACGCCTTCTGCTCCGAGCCAGTCCGTCGATGGCGGTTCTGTTGTCTCGCGTGCATACAGCAAGCTTGGTTGCGCCTATTCCTGGGGCGGAATTGGACCGAACAGCTTCGACTGCTCTGGTTTTGTTAGCTATTGCCTCACGGGTCGCTATTGCCGCCTCGGCACCACGGGTACCTTTATGGGCTGGACGCGTGTGTCCGATCCGCAGCCCGGTGACGTTGTGGTCAACTCGTACCACACCGGCATTTACATCGGTGGTGGTCAGATGATTCATGCTTCCGACTACAACACAGGTGTTATCATCAGCTCCGTTGCCGCCGGCATGAACAACAACTATATCTTCGTGCGCTACTAAGTCATCTTACACAGCGTGTGAATGTGGACCTCGTGGCTTAAAGTCGCGAGGTCTATTCTTTTGTCTCTAATCTTGTACGGCTATCTAGTATTCAAAACTAGATAGCCGTACATTCGGTTTGCAAGAAGGCTATAATTGTTGAGGAACAATTAGAAAGGACCCTCTATGAGCTGGGCACTTATCTCAGATTCAAGCTGTAACCTCCGCGATTGGCAACCGACCGCACCCCATACCACCTTTGCATTTGCGCCCCTCAAAATTCGAGTGGGGGAGCGTGAATTCGTCGATGACCTTTCACTCGATGTTCATGAGCTCAACTGCGCTGTTCAGGCGGAGACGAACGCTTCTTCGAGCGCTTGTCCCAGCGTAGGGGAGTGGGTCGAGCTCTTCAAATTGGCAGACAAGACCATCTGCATGCCGATCTCTGAGGGCGTGTCGGGCAGCTACAATGCGGCAGCTACGGCTCGCGATATGGTTCTTGCCGAGGAACCGGACCGCAATATTCATCTTGTCAATTCACGCGCGGCTGGCGGCAAAATGGATCTCATTTTCTTGCTGTTCGACCGCTATCTTGCAAGCAATCCGGATGCCTCATTCGAGGACGCTTGCGCATACTTCGATAGCCTTGAACAGAACAGCAAAATCCTCTTCAGCTTGTGCAATTACGAAAACCTCGCCAAAGCCGGACGTATCCCTAAGGCAGCCGGCGTCATTGCCAACAAGCTCAATATTCGCATTTTGGGCACGGCGAGCGAGGCCGGTAAAATCGAACTCGTCGGGCACACGCGTGGCGAAAAGAAGATGCTAAACAAGATCATCGACACCATGGAAGCCGAAGGTTTTACGGGCGGCGAGGTCGTTATCGACCATGTCGAGAATGAGGCAGGCGCCCAAGCACTTGCCAGCCGAATTGTGGAGCGCTGGCCCGGCTCCAAGACCATCATCATGCCCTGCAACGGGCTAGATTCATACTATGCCGAAATGCATGGGCTCATTATCGGCTACGGCATGGGCGTGGCTTCGGGCCAATAACGTCCAACCAAGCAAAAATACGGGCGGGACAAAGTGACAGATGACCCTTTGCTCCGCCCGTTTTATACGTCGGCTAGCTATTAAACCCATTAAACTTTAGATAGCTCATCAGGTACGCCTTCGAAACGAAGGATGAAACCGCACTGCGCACAAGCAGCGACTCACGCGTTACCTGATGCGCCGTATCGGGAACCGGCGTCGGCTCGACGGAAAACGCCGAACGAATCGATGCCTCGAGCTGATCAACCACATAGTTGAAGGCCGTCGGGGCATCGTAGCTCAATCGCTGAATGTTAAAGAGTGCCTGCACCGCAGCAATAGGTAGCACCTGCTTAAAGATGCAGATAGCGATCAGACGGGCAATCTGCTCGCGGCCATATTGCTTTTTAACCGGAGCAGGCACCAGGCCGACCTTCACGTAGTTGTTGATCATCGATGGCGTAATGACGGGCTGCTCAACGCAAATGGACAGCGGCTCCATCCACAGCGCAACATACTCAATAACCTGGTCGCGATAGAGCGTCACATTGGGCAACTGGTCATAGCGCGACAGACTCAACGTATTGAGTTTGCACACGATTTCGGACTGAATAAATGCATCGGGCAGCACAGTGGGCTGAATATCCTCAGGCTTAATACTGACCGACGAATCGGACATCGGAATAACGTGTTTAACGTGGTTCATAAAGGTCCTCCGTTCATTTTCTATATTGTATTCTAGGTTATCTAGTTTTGCATACCACATAGCCGGCAAGTAAAAGTGGTTGGACAACACATTGATGCATCGTCCAATCACTTTGTTTAAAGATAGCAACCTTACATAAGATATATTATCGTACTTATCCACGGAGAAACGCGTATGCGCTCGTTGCCGCTACGGCTCCGTCCGAAACAGCGGTCACAACCTGGCGTAAACGTTTGGAACGGATATCTTTGGAACGGATATCGCCAGCGGCAAATAGACCTGGCGTGCGGGTCGCCATGGATTCATCAGTCAGAATGCCGCCATCAGGCGCCAGATCGACTAGATGCTCAACAAGCTCGGTATGGGGCTGCGTTCCGGTAAAAACAAAGATGCCAAACGAGCCGGGCTCAAATGACTCGGTATGAGTCTCGCCGGATGCATTGTCCTTAAAGGTAATCGTCGTTGGCATGGCTTCGCCCGATAGCTCCACAATACTAGTTTGGTACCTAACTGTAATATTGTCCTTTGCGAGTACTTTCTGAACAACACCATCGGGTGCACGGAACTGGTCGCGGCGCAGCACGATGGTCACACTGTTGGCAATGTCGGACAGGAACAGAGCCTCTTCGCATGCCGAATTGCCACCACCGATTACAAAAACCTGCTTGCCGCGGAAAAACATGCCGTCACATGTTGCGCAATATGAAACGCCACGACCGCGATACGTATCCTCGCCTGCGAAACCTGCCGGACGCGGCGTGGCACCCATGCAAGCGATAACGCTCGAGGCCAGCGTATCGCCCATATCGTGATGCACCGTAAACAACGCTGCATCGGCATCGTAATCGATACCCGTAACCATGCTCCATGTAACCTGTGCTCCCAGGCCCTCTGCATGCTGCTGAAAACGCTCGCCGAGTTCGGCACCACTCAGGAGCGGGAAACCCGGATAGTTCTCGACCTCATTGGTTGTGGCGATCTGCCCTCCCGACATGCCCTGCTCAATCACGGTCGTCGTCAGGTTGGCACGCGCAGCGTAAATGGCGGCAGCATAGCCCGCGGGGCCGCCACCGATAATCGCAACATCGATCGGCTGATCGGTAGTCATGAAGAGACCTCCTGTCGAAAGATTGGCGTTCTTTGCGCTCATACCCAAATTTACGTGAACATGACACTCATGCACTACAATGATAAATCCGTGTTACAAAGCTGAAGGGGAGTTATCGATGGACCAGGCACAGACGAGTGACGATGCTCCCCTGCTCACGCACAGCACTCCCCAATCGGAGCAAACCACGCTCTTGGCCCAGCAAAAACCTCTCGTGACCATCGTGCACGCCTCCGTCGGCTCGGGCCACAAGGCCGCCGCAAATGCGATTGCGCAGGCATTCGACCTCATCCGCGGCACCAATGGCATCCCCGAGGATGTTGAGATTGAAGTGCTCGATATCCTTGATTTTGGACGTATTAAATTCGACGGCAATAAGACCGCGGCTTCTTTTACGGGAGCCACGCGCCCCATTTACGACCTGACCTGGCGATATACGCTTACGGGACATCTTCTCTGGGGTGGCGGCACGGCATGGTCGCGAATTATGTTCCCCGCCTTCAACGAATATGTCCGCAGCCGCAGGCCCATAGCCGTGGTCGCGACGCACATCACGGCAGCCAATGTTGCCGTGGGCGCCCGCGTGATTACGGGTATCGATTATCCGGTCATCTGCGTACCAACAGACTATGAAGTCGAAGGCTTTTGGCCCCACAAGGACACCGACCTGTTCTGCGTGGCAAACGAGTTTATGGCCGAGACGCTCCGCCCCCGTAAGGTTCCCGAAGCAAAGATCCACATTACGGGTATCCCCATCCGAGCGGGATTCGATTCGGATTACGATCGAGAGGAAGAGCTAACCAAGTTCAACCTCCCCACCGACAAGACCGTCGTGCTGGTAATGGCCGGTGCCAGCTTGCCTCAACCGTACGTTCGCTTTCGCGCGGAGATGGACCGCACCCTCCCCTTCCTTCGCAGCTTCGAAGACATGCACTTTGTCTTTTTGCCGGGCAAGGATAAGGAATACGCCGCCCGCCTCAAGACGCTCTTCGATGCCATGAAGCTCGAAAACGTCACGGTGCTGGACTATGTCGACGACATGGCGGCCCTCATGCACGGCTGCGACCTGGCAATTCTCAAATCGGGCGGACTCACCGTCACCGAGTGCCTATGCGCACATCTGCCGATGATCCTGCTGGGCAAATCATACGGCCAGGAAAAGGCCAACACCACCATGCTCACCGGCATGGGCGCCAGCATGCATGTCACCACCGCACGAGAGCTCATCGTGACGTTGCGTCATCTCCACGATCATCCTGAGTCGCTCAAGGCACTGCTCATCAACGGCGAAGTACTACGCCGCCCACACGCAGCCGAAGACATAGCCATCGCAACCATGGAGCTCGTAGGCAAACCCCAAAAGCGCAAACGAGCCTTCTGCCGCTTCTACTGGGGCGGAAAACCTGCTCACATCCGCTAGCCTCGGATTGTCCGCTAGCCTGCGGGAGGCCCTATATATCATCCCGTGCTCAAACATTCTCGCTTCGCTGCGAAACTGCGCGCGGGACGATATATAGGGCCTCCCGCAGGCTAGCTGCGTTAACGTACTAGCAGCTATACCAGATTCCCCACCAGTGGAATCTGCAAAGGGGAACCAGAAAATATAAATACAGTAAGCCGATGCGACAAAGGAGGCGTCCCTTTATCGCATCGGCTTACTAGAAAAGTAAAAATAATTTCAAGCGAGTAGCCGCCCGCCCGGGGCTTACCTATATCGTTCCACGCGCAGTTTTGCAGCGAGCGAAGCGACGCGAGAATGTTTGAGCATGGAACGATATAGGTAAGCCCCGGGCGGGAGGGATATGAGCGCCCCTAAGCGACGCCGCTGGAGCCGAAGCCTCCGTTGCCTCGGTCGGTTTCGTCTAGTTCTTCTACTTCTATGAGGTTAACCGTGGGGACTTCTTGGATGACGAGTTGGGCTATGCGGTCGCCTTTGTTGATTTGGATGTTGTTTGAGGGGTCCAGGTTGATGAGGATAACCTTGAGTTCTCCTCGGTAGTGGGCGTCGATGAGGCCAGGCGTATTGACTATAGACAGGCCCTGCTTGATGGCGAGACCGCTGCGGGGCTGGACGAAGCCGGCGTAGCCATCGGGCAGGGCGATGGCCAGCCCGGTAGAGACCAGACGACGTTCGAAGGGCTTCAGGACGCAGTCCTCGTTGGAGCGCAGATCCAAGCCGGCATCGGTGGGATGGGCGTATTTGGGAAGCTCGACGGTGGGGTCGAGACGCTTTATGTTGACGGTAATGCAGGACATGGAATCACCTTAGCTTGTCGAGCTCTTGCAGAAACTCATCGACGTCTTTGAAATCGCGGTAGACCGAGGCAAAGCGGATGTACGCCACCTTATCGATCTTGGCCAAGCGCTTGAGCACCATGTCACCCAACTCATGCGACGTGACGGCCGTCAGCGTGCGAGAGCGCAGCTCGACCTCGATGTCGTCGATAATCTCATTGAGCTTCTTAGTGTCGATATCACGCTTGATGGTGGCGCGCATCAAGCCGACGAGCAGCTTATTGCGATCGAACCGCTGCTTAGTTCCGTCCGACTTAATGACCTCAATTGGGTCTTCGCATCGCTCGAACGTTGTAAAGCGGTAGTTACACGAGCAACATTCGCGACGGCGCTTAATGGTGTTATTTGACTCCTGCATACGGGAATCAACGACGCGGGTATGTGCCTTGCCACATTTGGGACAGCGCATGGTACCTCCTCTTAAACGATAACAAGGGTACCATGCGCAGCGCGATAATGATTACGAACGAGCAGGAACCTTAAGATGCGCACCGGCGGCGAGCGAACCATGCTCCAGATGATTGACGTTACGGATCATGTCGGAAGTCTCTTGCGTGGAAAGGCCTTCGATTGGATATTCCTCGGCAAGCGACCAAAGAGAATCACCAGGCTGAACGCGAATGGTCTCGTAGGTAACGTTGGAAACGGACTCGGCATACGCGGCGTGACGAGCGCTAAAGACAGACGTAGCGAGGACAAAAAAGAGCGTGAGCGCAACGGCGACGGCAACAATCGTCGAGACCTTCAGGGCAGCGGGAGTCGGCGCGGCAACAGCATACTGAGTGCGAGCAGACTTTACGGGCAAAGGCTGATAACCGGAACGTCCACCCTTGACAACAGTAAAAGCGGGCGCGGCAGGCGTCTCGAGCTTTAGGGCGAGGTTTCCCTGGACCATATTCGTTGCGTTCATCATGTTCTCCTCTCGCGTGTTTTGCTGAGAACAGTTTTATCAAGCCGCGCGGACAAAAATATCTAGCGCGAGAACGAATGTTCGGTTATTATTATCTTCGAACAGTTGTTCCTGTCAAGCAAAATTCGAACATTTGTTTGACATGGGTAGAGAGGATGCCCTGATGGCTCGCAAAATTACCAAGCGTCAGCAGCAAATTTACGACTTCATCAAGGAATATCAGCAGGAGAAGGGTTATCCGCCCAGCGTGCGCGAGATGGCTTCTGCCGTGGGCCTTTCCTCCCCCAGCACCGTGCACGCCCATCTATCTGCCCTGGAGGCGCGCGGGCTACTCAAGCGCGATGCCACCAAACCGCGCGCCCTGGAACTCTTTAACGAGGACGGTTCCTCTGTCTCAATTTCTAAATCTGACGAGCCCACCGCACCTCGCGGAACGGTCTCGCTACCGCTCGTTGGTCGCGTCGCGGCTGGGATTCCCATTCTGGCCGAGCAGAATATCGAAGACACTTTTACTATCCCGACCGAAATCGCCACCGATCAGGGTTCCTTTATCCTTGAGGTGCATGGGAGCTCAATGATCAATGTCGGCATCTTCAATGGCGATTACATCATCGTCCGTGAACAAAAGAGTGCCATGAACGGCGAAATTGTCGTGGCCATGATTGATGGTTCAGCGACCGTCAAGACGTTCTACAAGGAGCAGGGACGCGTACGCCTGCAGCCCGAGAATGACACCATGGAGCCTATCTATGCAACGAATCCCGTTATCTTGGGCAAAGTCGTCGGCTTGATGCGCCGGTTCTCGTAATGCAGAAACGCATCACCATCTTTGATACCGTACGCGGGTTTACGATGATTTCAATGGCAGGTTTTCACGCTTGCTACGATCTTGCCTACCTGTACGGTTGGGATATGCCCTGGTTTACACAGACCGTCTTTCAAGACATCTGGCGTGCCAGCATCAGCTGGGTATTCCTGTTTATCGCGGGTTGGATGTGCACCCTTTCGCGCAACAATATCAAACGTGCCGCCAAATACGCCTTAGCAGCACTCGTCGTCTGGTTGGCAACAACACTTGTCTCAGTAGACGATTCGGTTAATTTTGGCATCATCTACTGCATGGCCGCATGTACCGGCATCGTGGCGTTGACCGATCCCGTCCTTAAGAAGATATCGGCGAGATGGGGCATGTCCCTATGCCTTGTGTTGTTCGCCCTCACTTGGAGTATCCCCAAAACGATCTATCCTGTCCCCTACCTGGCGTGGCTGGGATTTCCGAGCCCTGGGTTTGTTTCAGGTGATTACTACCCCATCATCCCGTTTTTCTTTATGTATCTTGCAGGATACTTCGCCGCACACATAGTGCAGGGAATCGATAAGACCGTCCCAAGCTGGGCCTACGCCAATCCCATCCCGGCGCTCGCCAGCCTTGGACGTCACGCACTCCCCTTTTATCTACTGCATCAGCCCATCATTCTGGGCATTTTGGAACTCGTCTACTCGGTGCGATAACGCTCGAGCCGCGGCGCGATACGGGCCGGTAGCTTCGCCACAATACGAACGCCGTCCTCAAGATATTCCTCGTGCAAAAGGGTTCCCTGCTCATGCACCAGCGTGATGAGGGCGCCCTCACGATACGGGATATCAGCAGAGAGCAACACATCGGTAGCAGCCGCCTCACGAGCAATACGGTCGACGAGATCGTCGAGTCCCTCGCCCGTCTGGGCCGAGAACAACACGGCCTCGGGATAGCGACGACGGAAGCTCGATCGATCAACGCTATCGAGAAGATCGATTTTATTGAATACGGTCAGCGTTAAACGCTCTCCAGCGCCGATCTCATCAAGCACGCGGTCAACAGCCTCCAGCTGCCGCTCATAGTCCTCGTCAGACGCATCTACGACTTTGAGAATTAAATCGGCACCAAGAACCTCAGACAGCGTGGACTTAAAGGCATCAACGAGACCATGCGGCAGCTTTTGAATAAAGCCGACAGTGTCGGTAATCGTCATGCCGCGACCGCCGGGCAGGCGATACGAACGCGTCGTCGGGTCGAGCGTAGCAAACAGTTTGTCCTGCGAAAGTACCGTAGAGCCGGTCAGACGATTGAGTAACGTCGATTTACCGGCATTGGTATAACCGGCTAACGCGACGCGAAACGCCGGAGACTCAATGCGGCTCTTGGACTGGACATCGCGACGCTGTTCAACCTGCTTGAGCTCACGACGAAGCGCAGCGATCTTATTACGAATGAGGCGACGGTCGACCTCGAGCTGGCTTTCACCCTGGCCAAAGCGCGAACCGATGCCGCCGCGCGTCTGCTCCTTGGCAAGATGACTCCACATGCCACGCAGACGAGGCAACAGATATTGAAGCTGCGCCAGCTGTACCTGTAGGCGTCCCTCACGCGTCTGAGCATGCAGGCCAAAGATATCCAAGATCAGTGCTGTACGATCGATAATCTTTACCGGCTCGCCCACGGCTTTCTCCAAATAGGATTGCTGCGAGGGCGTCAGGTCGTCGTCAAAAATAACGACATCGGCATCCATGCGATGCACCAGGCCGCACAACTCTTCAACCTTACCGGAACCGATAAACGATTTTGGATACGGCTTAACCAGACGCTGTGACAAACGCGCCACGCACTGGGCGCCAGCCGTATGGGCCAGGCGCTCAAGCTCGTCAAGCGAACGATCGAGCGGCCATGCATTGTCGCGCCACTCAACACCAACTAATATGGCACGCTCGGGCTCGGGTGCCGTGGGAACAAGGGGGAAACGGGCCATTAGGCAGCCTCAATACGATGCAGGATGTCCTCAACGACCTCATCGATCGTAAACTCGTCCATATCAAACCACACGATACGGTCATCGCGCTTAAACCACGAAAGCTGACGTTTGGCATAGCGACGCGAACGCATCTTGATGAGTTCGCGAGCCTCATCCATGCTTATCAAGCCATTGAAAGCATCGATGATCTCTTTATAGCCAATTGCCTGCATCGACGTCAGGGCATCTCCCAGCCCCTGCCCCATAAGACTGCGGACCTCATTGACAAGACCCTGCTCAAACATCATATCGACACGCAGGTTAATGCGCTCGTAGAGCACCTTGCGATTACGCGTCAGACCAAACCATAGGGCATGATAATGCTCGCGCGGAACACTAAACTGACTTTTTTGCTGTGCATAGGAGATACCATCATCGTGCATTTCGAGCGCACGAATCACACGGCGCACGTTATGGGGATGAATAACAGCAGCCGATTCTGGGTCGCGCTCGGCAAGCAGGGCATGCAGTTCTTCCTCGCCAATACGCTCGGCAAGCTCCTGATAGCCCACACGGCGATCGTCCTCAAGTTCACCCGAGGGAAAGTCCATCTCATCGAGGGCGGCCTTGAGATACAAGCCTGTACCCCCGCAAAACACCGGTAGGCGGCCCTCGCCCAGCAAGCGCTCAACATGCGCACGAGCGTCAGTCTGATAAAGCGCAGCAGAATATGCCACACCCGGCTCCACAATGTCGACGAGACGCAGCGGCGCCGTACACTCATCGGGCGCCATCTTTGCGGTACCGATGTCCATGCCGCGATAGATTTGCATCGCATCGCACGACAGCACTTCGGACGAAAGACGAGCGGCCAAACGGTCGGCAACATCACTCTTACCAACCGCCGTCGGACCGACGATCGCAACGGCGGAAAGACCTGCCTCGGAAGAAACCATTAGCGCGGCTCGCCCACAACGGAACCGGACAAATACCAGGTCTTGGCAACATCAACGTCAACATCAACGATCTTGCCAACAAGCTGATCGATGCTGTAACCCTCGGGGATAGGCGCATGCACGGTCTGATTCTTGGGACTCTTGCCAAGCAGGACCGTGTCGTTCTTTTTACTCGTTCCCTCAATGAGCGCCGGCACCACAGTATGAAGCTCACCCTGGTTATACTCGTGTGCCGTGGTCTCGATAACCTTAACCAGGCGGTTGAAACGCTCGAGAATAACCTCATGCGGCGTAGGATCGTCAATCTCTGCGGCCGGGGTACCGGCGCGCTTGGAATAGATGAAGGTATAGGCCTGGGCATAGCGGACCGTCTCGGCAAGCGAGAGCGTCTGCTCAAAGTCTTCTTCAGTCTCGCCTGGGAAGCCAACGATAATGTCGGTCGAGAGCGCGATATCGGGCATACGGTTGCGAATGCGATCGACCAGGCCCAAATAGTCCTCACGTGTATAACGGCGATTCATCTCTTTGAGGATCCGCGTCGAACCTGACTGGACGGCCAAGTGCAGCTGCGGCATAACGGCAGGCGTCTCGGCCATGGCGTCGATGGTCTCGGGCAACAGGTCCTTGGGATGCGAAGACGTAAAGAAGATGCGCTCCACACCCGTATCGCCCACGGCACGCAGCAGATCGGCAAAACGCGGCTTGCCAAACAGATCGCGACCATATGAGTTAACGTTTTGGCCCAGCAGCGTAATCTCACGCACGCCCTGGCGCACCAAACCGGTCACCTCGTCGACAATCTCCTCGAAGGGGCGGCTCTTTTCGCGACCGCGCACGTACGGCACGATGCAATAGGTGCAGAAATTATTGCAGCCCGTCATGATGGGCACCCAAGCGTGATACTGGGTCTCTCGATGCCACGGCATGCTCATGGCATCCGTATCCTCATGCTCATTGGTGCGGATATGACGCTTGCCGTCAAGGAACGCCTCGGCAATGAGCTCGGCCACATGTGCGATAGAATGCGTGCCAAAGATGACATTGACGTTATCGACGTTGGTGAGCAGTCCCTCGCCATCACGCTGCGCGATGCAGCCGCCCACGGCAACCACACGCTTACCCGAAGGCGAAGGCGGCAGGCTTTTGCAGGAATTGCACTGACCGTACAGGCGAGTATCGGCGGCCTCGCGCACGCAGCATGTCATGAAGACAACGATATCGGCATGCTCAAGATCGAGCGCCATGAGGCAACCATACGAATCGAGCAGACCGCTCACGCGCTCAGAGTCGTGCTGATTCATCTGGCAGCCAAAGGTGCGGATAAAGTAGGTTTTACCGGCAAGAATATCGCGTACGGAACGCTGATCCATGTGCATAAGTCCTAACGTTGGGGAGCGAAACGAGGCTAGCAGAAGCTATGCCACAGGCTTAACATCATCCATGACGACGTTATCCATAGCAGCTCGATTGATCTGGTGAACGTAGATAGAAAGGCGGATGGCCGTGCGCGACTCCCCGTTAATGAGAATGTCGGAGAACACGGGCGCGCAGGAAATATCAAAACCGGTTGGGATCAAAAAACCGCGCGCGATGGCAACGGCCTTAATGGCCTGGTTGACAGCACCGGCGCCGACACACTGGATGTTGACGGGTACACCATCCTTGACCATGCCGGCGATGGCGCCGGCAACGGACGCGGGCGATGATTTGCTTGATACCTTCAGGCAATCCATGAAGAAACTCCTGCATTTAAAAGTACGTTTTAACTGCAATAACTGTATCGTACCGAGAGGACTCGGTAAAGGCACTATTCCTCTTTGGCAAGATCGAAGGTCACAGTGATTCGATCACGCGAAACACGAATCTTTGGGTCGCCGCAAAGGTTGAGATAGTACCTGGCGGCAAGGTCATTGAAGTCCCGCTCCACAGCACGCGAAAACTGTGCCATGTCATCCTTGGCAATACGTAGCCCGCGACGATCCTTCGCGAGATCGACAGGAGCCGGCGCATGCGAGGACGAATCACGCTCGCGCAGCAGACGCGCGGTCACACCGCGAACGGGCTTAATCTGCCCTGCCAAAATGCGATGTGCCGTGCGCTCGGACATCTCAAGACCCAAACCCGAGCAGATACGGATAAAGTCCTCGGCATCAGAGGCAAGGCCTAAACGATCGACAACCGGAAGCTCGCTCTCGTCATCAATAAACAGGAGACGAGACGTATCGAGCCGACTTGACGCCTGAGCATAAAGGGTCGCGGCAATCTCAGACGGAGAACCAAGATAGACATCGCAACCACGCAGCTCCTCGAGCGCAAACTCACAGGCAGCGCGAATAATATTATGCGGGCCGCGAGCACAGACATAACGTCCGTCCTCATCCTTGACGGCCTGGGGCCAGCTGGACTGATCGGCACGCTCACTGAGGCGGTCGGCTGCAACGCTCACCTTAAAGGCTGAACCAAGATCGACGCCGGACGTGACCACACGGGCCTCGTCGGTGTTCTGCTTGATCGAAAACAATGCCATGCCACGACCGTGAACGCCCCAACGGTCCATCTTCATGCTCTCGAGCTTGGAGGTAACGCGGGCATCGAAGATTCGCTCTTGCATATCCTGCGGAACGCCCGAACCGTTATCCAGAAAGACAAGCGTGCGGACGCCATCTTCCTTGGTCGTGGCGAGATAGACCTTGTCGGCGCCGGCATCGCGAGCATTACGGAGCATTTCGATGACGATATCCTCGACATGCTGAATGTCGTGTTTTGCCTGGCGCCGCTCGGCCTCCGAAACGCGGAGGCGGACATACCCCTCGCCAAGGTTCTCCTCGACGCGAAGGTTGCCCTCCCCCGACATCGACGCGATAAATGAGATGAGCTCGTTCGCGTCGCTCATGTTATTTAGCGATATCGACAGCGCGGCTCTCGCGAATCACGACGACGCGCACCTGACCGGGATACTCCATCTCTTCCTCGATCTGATGGGCGATATCGTGAGCCAGGACCGTGGACTGGGCATCGGAGATCTTGTCAGGCTGAACCATGACGTGGACCTCGCGACCAGCCTGCATGGCATAGGTACGCTCGACGCCTTCATGGGAGTTGGCAATCTCCTCGAGCTTCTCAAGACGCTTGATGTAGTTCTCGGCAGACTCGCGACGGGCACCGGGGCGAGAAGCAGAGACGGCATCAGCGGCCTGTACCAGGACATCGAACACCGTGTTGGGGTCAACATCGGCGTGGTGAGCCTCGATAGCGTGGACGATAACGGGCTTCTCGCCATAACGGCGGGCAAGCTCGGCGCCGATGACGGCATGCGGGCCCTCGACGTCGTGGTCGATTGCCTTGCCCAGGTCATGAAGCAGGCCGGCGCGCTTGGCGGTCACAACGTCCAGGCCAAGCTCGGAAGCCATCACGCCGCAGAGATCAGAGACCTCGAGGGAGTGCTGAAGCACGTTCTGACCAAACGAGGTACGGTAGCGCAAGGCACCAAGGGTCTTGACGATCTCGGGGTGCAGGTCGTGGATGCCGGTATCGAAGGCAGCCTGCTCGCCAGCCTCGCGCACGCGCTGCTGAACCAGGTCGGCAGCCTTGTGATACATCTCCTCGATGCGGGCAGGGTGAATGCGGCCGTCGGCGATGAGGTTCTCGAGGGCGACACGGGCGGTCTCACGACGGACCGGGTCGAAGCTCGAAAGAACGACGGTCTCGGGCGTGTCGTCGATCACGAGGTTGACGCCGGAAACCTGCTCGAAGGTGCGGATGTTGCGACCCTCGCGACCGATGATACGGCCCTTGAGGTCATCAGAGGGAATGTGCACGGAGGTAACGGTGACCTCGGCAGTGTGGTCGGCAGCGCAGCGCTGAATCGCCAGGGACAGAATCTCCTGGGCGGTCTTGTGGCACTCGGCGCGAACCTGCTGCTCGGACTCGCGAATAATCGTGGCGGCCTCGTGGGTGACCTCACCGCGAACCTTATCGAGGAGCTCCTTGTGGGCGTCCTCGCGGGTCAGGTCGGCGATGCGCTCGAGCTCGGAGGTCTGCTTTGCGCAGAGCTCCTCGAGCTCGCGGGAGCGCTTCTCGACCTGACCGGCCTGGCTGGACAGCTGATGCTCGCGCTTGTCGAGAGCGTCGTTGCGGCGATCAAGGGATTCCTCGCGCTGCATCACGCGGTTCTCGAGCGTACGAATCTCGCTCTTACGCTGCTTGTCCTCGGCCTCGGCGGCCTGCTTGTTCTTGATGATCTCCTCTTTAGCCTCGAGCAGAGCCTCTTTTTTGAGGGTCTCGGCCTGACGCTTTGCATCACCGATCAGGGACTCAGCCTGTGCGTGTGCCGACTGGATCTTTTCGTCGGCCTCGTGAAGACTACCCTGCTTGGCGGTGCGCATGTAGGCAATGGCGGCGATGGCACCCAAAACGATGCCAACGAGCGCAGCGATGATAGGCATGCTCACTCCTTTTTATGGATTCGTTACACAACAAAGCGAACCGTCCTTACGAACGGCTCGCGACATTTGAGTAATATGGGCGCAGCTTATGCGGGTCGGATACAGATAAACATATAAACAAACTCATCACAGATGAGCACATATCACAAAGCAAATGACAGTGTTTATCGTACGTTGAACCACAACAACTGTCAAATAAATGGCCCCGGCACGGCGGCTAAAACGCGGTGAACGGCAGGGCCACAAAACGCATACGCCTAAACCGCACATTCCTCGCGTTCGGCATCGAGACGTGCCTTAACGGCATCGGCGGCGATGTGATACGAGAAGCCCTTGCCCATCAAAAACCGAACCAGTTTTTCGAATCCGCGCGTCTCTGGAACACGCCGCTTGGCGAGCAGGGCTGACGCACGCGCCAAATCGTCTTCGACGGCAAAATAATCCTCGGGATAACCGGGAATGTCATCGAGCACGACATGACGGCGCTTGAGCTCGGTCTCGATTTTGCGCTGTCCCCAACCGCGCCGCTTGCGCTCCTCGATAAAGTACGAGCAAAAGCGGTTCTCGTCTAAAAAGTGATACTCGGTGGCGCGCTCGACGGCGAAATCGATCGCGGGCTGGTGAAAGCCGTAGTGAGCCAGCTTGTCACGGACCTCACCCATCGCATGGTCGCGGCGCGATAACATCTCGGTCACCATGGTAAGCGCACATTTACGCTCGATGAGCTGCACAGCCTCACGAAAGTTGTCCCAATCGCAGGGCAGATCGGGGCGATTTTTGACATACAGGCGCGCGACCCGCACGGGAATCCAAATGGACCGCTCAAAACCGCCCTCAAGCTCACAATCGATATGTGCGCAAGGCTTTTTGGACGCATACCCGCTCGAGAACGAGGAGGCCGCCTTCTTATCGGGAAAGACGACCGTGGCCTCGGTCACCGTATACGACATGAGCGTAACCGCTACTCGTCGTCATCATCGAGCATGGCGGAACCATCGATGGCGTAAAGCTCGTCAAACTCCTCAGGCGCAGGCTGATCGGTCAGCTCGACCTCGGACGGAGCATCGTCATCAAACTCAAGTCCACAGGCAAGGCGGACCTTATGCTCAATCTCGTCGGCACAATCGGGGTGTTCGCGCAGGAACGCCTTGGCGGCCTCGCGACCGTTGCCGAGCTTGTCCTCGCCATAGGCAAACCAGGAGCCCATCTTCTTGCAGATACCGCACTCGACAGCCATGTCCAGAATCGAGCCCTCCTTAGAGATGCCCGTACCGTACATGATGTCGAACTCAGCAGATCGGAACGGAGCTGCCACCTTGTTCTTAACGACCTTGGCGCGCACGCGGTTACCGATAACCTCGTCCTTAAGCTTAATGCTGTCGATGCGGCGAATGTCAATACGTACCGAAGAGAAGAACTTAAGGGCGCGGCCGCCCGTCGTGGTCTCGGGGTTGCCGAACATGACGCCGATCTTCTCACGCAGCTGATTAATGAAGATGCACGTCGTGTTGGACTTGGACAGCGAACCGGCGAGCTTGCGGAGCGCCTGGCTCATCAGGCGAGCCTGAAGACCGACCGTAGTATCGCCGATTTCTCCCTCGATCTCGGCACGCGGGGTCAGCGCGGCGACGGAGTCGACGACGATGGCATCGATGGCGCCGGAACGCACGAGCATGTCAACAATCTCGAGCGCCTGCTCGCCCGTATCGGGCTGGGAAATGAGCACCTCGTCGATATCCACGCCGATGCGCGCGGCATACGTGGGATCAAGCGCGTGCTCGGCATCGATAAATGCCACAACGCCACCCATTGCCTGGGCCTCGGCCAAGATCTCGAGCGAAAGCGTCGTCTTACCGGAGGACTCAGGACCGTAAATCTCGACGATACGGCCGCGCGGCACGCCGCCGATACCCAGCGCGGCATCGAGGGCCAGGGCGCCCGTGGGAATGGCCTCGACCTCGAGCTCGGGACCACCGTCGCCGTACCTCATGATGGAACCCTGGCCGAATTTCTTCTCGATCTCGGCCTTGGTGGTGGCGATCATCTCATCGCGCTCTTTACCCGTCGTGCGAGCATGAACGGTACGTACGGGACCTGAATTCTTGGCCATGAATAGCCCTCCTCTTAACAACCTGCATCGATAATAAACGAACGGCTGTTCGTGGTCAACCGTTCAGGCCAATCATATGCAGGCGGTCTTTCCAAAACCCAACCAAACGCCGACCAAACACTGACCAAATGCTTGACCACAAAGGACCAAATATGAACAAGGCAGGCAAAAATACATCTACAACCAGCACAAACGCCAAATGAGCCTAAGGTCCCTATCTCCACAATTAAGGGGCTCGGAGGCCCCTTAAAACACGTCTATTCCATAGAGTTGAGCACAAGGGCAATGCGACCCAATGCCTCCGTGACCGCATGGGCACGAACACACGAACGGTCGCCCTCATAGTGGCAGCGCACAGAGTCCACCACCGGCACGCCCCCATCGGCGGAACGATGCGCCCAGCCAATATAGAAAGTGCCCGCCGGATCGTCCTCAGTGCCACCGCCGGGGCCGGCATAACCCGTTGCGCTCACTGCAATATCGCTCTGGTACAGCTCCAGCGAACCCGCCGCCATCTCGCGCGCGGTCTGATGCGACACCGCGGTATAGCGGTCGAGCGTCTCCTGCTCAACACCAAGAACGCGATGCTTAATCTCATCGCAATAGGTCACCGCACCGCCACGCAGCACCGCCGAGGCGCCCGGGATATCGGCAATCGTCGATGCGATCATACCCGCCGTCAGCGACTCAGCCGTCGAAACCGTCACGCCCCGAGCGCTCGCGCGCTCGACAATATCGCGCGCCAGCTCCTCGTTGTGTGCGGAAATCTGCTCAAAAGAGTCCGTCATACCCACCAGGACCTAGACCGAAAAGACGATCTTGCGGCAGTTCCAGAAGTACTGGGCGCCCGAGATAACGGTCAGGACAACGGCAACGGCGTACAGGAAGCGCGACACCGAGTAGATGCCGAGCGTCAGCGCCACCGGGCCAAGGTGCAAGCCGGCCATAGCAAAAACGCACAGGTAACCGCAGATGGAGACCATCGTGGTTGCCGTCTTGTACTTGCCGAGCTTATCGGCCGCAACGACCACACCGGCAGCACTCGCGACCATGCGAAGGGCACTCACCAGCAGCTCACGGAACAGGATAATGAACACCGACCACACGGTCACCGCGCCAAAATCCAAGAACAGCAGCAGGGCCGAGAACACCAGCAGCTTGTCGGCGATGGGGTCCAAGAACTTGCCGAAATCGGTGATCTCGTTGCGCGAGCGTGCCAGATAACCGTCGACCTTATCGGTGCACGACAGGATCACATACAGAATGAAGGCAGCGGCGGCGAGCGGGCCGTCGAAGGCACTCCAATCCGTACCGGCAACACTCGTGTGAGAAAGCGCCGACACGATCATGAACACCGGGATAAAGACGATGCGAACGCACGTCACGATGTTGGCGGGCGTCCAGACACTCGTCAGTTCCTTATTGCTCTCGTTAGCCACGACGCTCTCCTACTCCACAACATGACCGATAAGCTCATAGCAGAAGCTATCGGTAAACTCGACGGTCAGAATATCGCCCACGGACGCCTCGCTGGCGTCCAGATGGACCGCGCCATCGGAATCGGGCGCCTGGAACCAGGCATGGCCGATCAGCTCGGCGCCATCCTCGGTCTCTTCGATACCGTCGACGATTACCTGGGCGCGCTCGCCCACATGTGCGGCGGTGGCGGCAAAACCGAGCGACTCGGCCAGGTCCATGGCCTCCTGGGCGCGCTCGAGCTTAACCTCCTCATCGACCTGGCCCTCCATCTTGGCGGCCAGGCTGCCTTCCTCACGCGAGTAGGCAAAAACACTCGTGTAGTCAAAGCCGACGGTGTCCATAAAGTCGATAAGGTCGCGGAACTCGTCGTCGGTCTCGGTCGGGAAGCCGACCATGGCCGTGGAACGAATCACGATGCCGGGGATGCGCTCGCGAAGGTCGCGGAACAGATCCTCGAGCTCCTGGCGCGAACCGGAGCGACACATGGCCTTGAGAATGCGCGCGTCGCAGTGCTGCACGGGGATATCGATATAGGGCAGCACCTCGGGCGTATCGCGAATCGTCTCGATGAGTTCGTCAGTCATGCCCTCGGTCTGCAGATAGAGCACGCGGACCCAGACGTTGTGCGGGCGCACGGCCTCGGCGACGGCACGCAGCAGCTGTGCCAGATTGCGCGGCGAGCCATCGGCGACGCCCTCGTCGGCAAAGTCGGTACCCCAGATGCCCGTGTCCTGGCCGATCAGCACGATCTCGCGCACACCGCCGGCAACCAGGTCGCGCACCTCGGAGATGATGCTCTCGGCATTGCGCGAATGATAGCGGCCGCGGATGTAGGGAATCATGCAGAAGCTGCAGAAGCGGTTGCAGCCATCGGAAATCTTGACGTAGGCGACAGCACCCTCGACGGTACGTTTGACCTGCGGGATATAGGCTGCAATCTCACGCTCGACACCCAGCACGCCATCGATGACCGCCACGATGCCGTCTTCCTCGTCGGCCTTCACAAAGGCAGCGACCTCGGGCAGCTCGTCAGGCAGGTCATCGCCATAGCGCGACGGCACGCAGCCGCACATGACGATGGGGCAAGAACGAACGCCGTCCTGAACCTCGTTGGCGAGCTCGAGCGTGGTCTCGATGCTCTCGGACGTTGCGGAGGCGAGGAACGAGCAAGTATTGACGATAGCGATATCGGCATCCTGCGGGTCGAATGCCTCCTCGTAGCCCGCGGCGGTCAAAAGAGAACGCATGCGGTCGGTGTCAACCTCGTTCTTAGCGCACCCGAGGGTGATGTAGAGCACGGAGCCCAACGGTGTATCCATGTTGGAGAGCAGTCCTTTCGATTGATATTAGCGGTAGTTGGTGAACTGCAGCGGCTGGCCGTAGTCCTGGTCGCGCAGGAACTGGATCACGGTCTGCAACGCGTCCTTCGAAGCAGAGGAAACACGCAGTTTGTCGGCCTCGATGGTCACCTTGACCTTAAGCTTTTGATCCTTGATGTCCTTGTTGATCTTCTTGGCGGTCGCCTGGTCGATACCCTCGACGATATGGCCGAGTACGCGCACGGTGCCGCCCGATGCCGCCTGCGGTGCATCCCACGAGACAGCCTTGAGGTCGATGCCGCGCTTGATGAGCTTGGAGCTCAGCACGTCGACAATCTGCTTGAAGACAAAGTCGGCCGGGGCGTTGATCGTAAAGAGCCTGTCGCCCTTCGAAAGCTCAATCGTGGCGCCGGAATCCTTAAGGTCATAGCGCTGGGAAATCTCGCGCGTGGTCTGCTGAAAGGCGTTGTCGACCTCTTGCATGTTGACCTCGGACACGACGTCGAAGCTGGAATCTTTAGCCATGATGTTTCCTTTCGCGTACGAGCGGCTTAGTAGCTATCGTACGAATAGTCGGTAGAATCGCTGGGCGTCTGACCGTCAGTTGCGGTATCGGCGCCATCCGTGGACTGGGCATCGGTACCGTCGGTGGTATCGGTACCATCGGTGGTGTCGGTACCATCAGAACTTTCACCATTCTCGGAATCAGTCGTCTCCTTCTTGGGAACGGTGATCGTCACGCGCGCCACGCCCGAGGTCTTGGTATCGTAACGGACCTTTTCACCGTTCTTGGTAACGGTGACATCGGAAGGCTTGGACGTGGTGATCTCGATTGAGGACTCGGGCGTGTACTCCTGCTCAAAGGGGCCAGTCGCCTGCGCGCCATAGACCGACTTGCCGTCAACCTTGACCTCAATCCACGCGGTCTTTCCCTTGGCAACGGAAACTTTGACCTTCGTGACCTCGTTCTCTTCCTTCTTGGCCGTCGTCTTGGTAGCGTCCGAATCAGTCGACTCATCCGTCGCCTCATCGGTGTCTTCGTCCTCGTCGACCGTTTCGGTCTTCTTAGAAGACTTCTTGGCCGTCGTCTTGGTAGCAGCGGGCGTCTCGGGCGTGGTCTCGGGTGCCGAAGATACGCAACCGCGCAGAAGTACCACGATGAGCACGATCAGCAGCAACGCCACGGCACCGATGCCGGCGTAGACGATACGCGGATCGAGCCCGTTGTTTTGAGGAGTACGGGATCCGCCGCGTCCACGACTGGAACTGCTGCGGCCGCCTCCCTGAGGCATACGACCGCGATTGCTATCGGAACGGCCGCGATAGCCACCCTGGCCCTGAAGGCCGCGCTGACCCGAGCGGGGGGCAAGTTCACCGCGGCCTTGATAGCCACGCTGGCCCGAACGCGGAGCCGAAGAGCGCTGGCCATACGGCTGTGATTGAGAGCGAAGACGCGGCGTCACCTGCGTGGTATCGGCATCCGCATAGCCACCGCGAGAGCGTCCGGTGGAGACACCACGGTAACCGCGATCGGAATAGCCGCCGTCGCCGTAGCCGGCACGAGGGTCACGCGCCACGCCGCGGGCAGCGGGAAGTGCACGGTCCTCGGGCATCGGTGTGCTGCGGAACCGGTCACGCTGTGAGCGAATCTCCTCGCCCGAACCCGTCTCGGTAATATAGCCGGCCTGCTGAGGACGCTGCCCATAGCGGGTCGAACGACCGCCCTGAACCATCAGGAAGCGCCCGTTATCCACCGAGGAACGCGAATTGACGTAGCCGGCGGCGTCCTGAAATCGACCGCCCTGCTGCGACGTCTCGCGTTCGTATGCCATCAGGTCGTCAAAGTAGGCATTGACGACCTCGCGCGGATTGAGGCCCAAAAAGCGAGCATAGCTCGAAATCATGCCCTGCGCATAGCCGCGCGGCGGCATCGAAGCAAAGTTACCGGTCTCGAAAAACTCGATGATCTGCGGCCTGATTTTGATGGTGTTGGCGACCTGCTGAATGGAAAGGCCCATCCGGCGACGCTGCTCGAGCAGCATGTCACCAAAGCGTGCAGCCATCAGAATCCTCCAAACTCACGATCTTCACGTGCCATCTCGGCGTCGACAGATTCCAGCGCGGCAAGCCCCTCCTCGTCCAACAGGACCTCACGCGGCTTGGAACCGTCAGGCGGTCCGACGACACCCTTTTCTTCCAGCATGTCCATAATACGCCCGGCACGCGCATAGCCAACCTTCAGACGACGTTGCAGGCCAGATGTGGAGCCAAGCTGCGATTCCACCACAATATGGGCGGCTTCCCAAATGAGCGGATCATCGTCTTGCGGCTCGGCAACTCCGGTGCGGACAATGCCACCGCCACCCGCCATGGACATGGAAGCGGGCGCCACGGCAGACAGGATCTCCTCGTGATAGTCGGGCTCGCTCTGCGACTTGACGAACTCGACAATCTCGTTGATTTCGTCGTCCGAGACAAAGCAGCCCTGGATACGGCGAGGCTTGCCCCAGTCGACCTTGGAGAACAGCATGTCGCCCAAACCGGTAAGCTTTTCAGCACCCATCTGGTCGATAATGACGCGCGAGTCGATGCCCGTGGCGACGTTAAAGGCGATGCGGTTGGTGATGTTGGCCTTGATGAGGCCCGTCACCACGTTGGAGCTGGGGCGCTGCGTGGCCACGATAAGATGAATACCGGCGGCACGGCCCAGCTGTGCAATACGTACGATCGAGGCCTCGACATCCTTACCGGCGACCATCATCAGGTCCGAGAGCTCGTCGATGATAATGACCAGATAGGGCATCTTTTGCGGCGGGTTATCGTAATGCTCAAACTCGCCGGCGGCCTGCTTTTCGTTGTAGGTCGAGATCTTACGCACGTTAAGGCGCTCGAAGACCTTCAGGCGACGCTCCATCTCGGACACGGCCCATTGCAGGGCGCTCGCGGCCTGCTTGGGTTCGGTAACGACCGGTACGTAAAGATGCGGCAGGCCGTTATAGCCCGCGAGCTCGACGCGCTTGGGGTCGACCATGATCAGGCGAACATCCTCGGGAAGGGCACGCATGAGCAGGGTCGTGATGATGGAATTGATCATCACCGACTTACCAGAACCGGTCGTACCGGCAATAAGCAGGTGGGGCATCTTGGCGAGGTCGGCGACGACCGGCGTACCCTCGGCATCGCGACCGATGGCGAGCTCGAGCGGACCGCCCTTCACATAGGGCAGCACGTCGCCCAGATTGACGTTCTGGCGCTTGCGGTTGGGAATCTCGATGCCCACGAGCGAGGTGCCGGGGATCGGGGCAAAGATACGTACCGACTGAGCAGCGAGCGAAAGCGCGATATCGTCCTCAAGGCTCGAAATCTTACTCACGCGCTCGCCCTCGCCGGGCTGAAGCTTAAAGGTCGTAACCGTGGGGCCGGCGATCCAGCCGACCACGCGGGCACTGCGGCCAAACTCAAGCAAGGTGGATTGCAGTGACTCGGCAGTCTGTTCCAGCTCCTTGTCAGATGACGCGGAGGACGCCGACTGCGGGTTGGCATGCAGAATTTCGAGTGGCGGAAGCTTGAGGCCGCCCTCTTCTTCGCCCTCGGCATCCGTAGGAGTTGCGTCCGCTCTCCCATCGCTAGCCGCAGCCGATTCGACAGCACTCGATGCAGACGCATCGGCAACCTTGGGATGCTTCAAGAAGTCGGGAATCTGAGGTGCTGCCGAAACAGGATTCACGGCAAACGGCGGCTCGGACTCGTCGATCTTATCGGGGTCGTCTTCCATCGAAAGCTGACCGGTTACCTGGTCGCGCTTTGCATGGCGGCGCGGCAGCAAAGTTGTCTTTGCGGTCTCAATCGGAGCCTCGTCATCCTCGTCATCGCCCTCGGTGAGCTCAATCTCGCTATCGGACCAAGACGGGTCGGGCTCGCTTGTATTCAACTTGGGTGTGGCCTTGCCCTTCTTGGCATGACGGCGCGGCAGCAGCGTTGTCTTAGCGCGCTCAGCTTCCACGGCATCGGACACGTCGACAAACGGATCATCGTCCTCGTCGTCATCGTCCAAAACCGGGTCCACATCGTTACCCATGACCGTGGTCACGGCAGCATCGGAGCCCTTTTGACGAAGAATGCTCAGGTGCGGACGGGCAACGCCGGGCACCGACAGGGCTTCGTCGTCACCCCACGGGCTGGCGTTGACATCGGCACGACGGCGCTCGGCAAAATCGGCCGCACGGTCGCGAGCAGAGCGCAAAACGCCACCCACCGAAAAGCCGATGATGACCAGGCCCACGACGACAAGGCCCAACAGGACTACCATCGCGATAGGCTTACCCAGGGCATTCTGCAGCGCACTCGCAATAAACGCACCGATGTAGCCACCCGAGGCGGACAGATTTTGCGGCGTGAACATAAGGTCGCACGAGACGCTCGTACCCGGCACCATCAGCGACAGAATGGAGACGACGGCGATAAAGACCACGGCGCCGCCCGCAACAGAGCGCGCGTTGAGCGGCGAGTCCTCGCCTAAAAAGAGCGTGGCGGCAAACAGCAAAATGACGATCGGCAGCACGTAGGCGCCCAGACCAAAGCCCAAGTGGTAGAAACCGGCAACCGCAGCCGTAACGGGCGCAGTCGCCGGCGAAATCACGGCAATAAAGGACGCAATCGCCAAAACGGCAATGACCACGCCGGCGATATCGCGATTGGCCGAGGGCTCAACCAAGGGCTCGAAATCATCGAACTCGGACTCGTGACCCTTATTGGCACGCAGATGGGAACCGGCACCCTTAGCAGATGCCGGTTGGTTATTGGCCTTATTGCCTTTGGCGTTTTGTGCAGATCCGCGCGCCAAACTAAACCTCCATGACGACCGGGATGATCATCGGGCGGGTGCGCGTACGGCTCCAGATGAAGTTGGAGAGCGAATCGCGCACGGCCTTGCGAATGGCATCGGAACCGCTGCTCGTAAAGCTGAACTTGCCCTTCTCGATCGTCTTCATAATGGATGCGGAGGCATCCTCGGAGAACTGGTCGTCGATGGCAAACGAGACACCGCGGCCCGAGAACTCGATGGCCTCGATCTTCTTGTGCTTGAGCGAGACGATAGCAACGGCCGTGACCATGCCGTCGTTGGCGAGCTTCTGGCGATCGCGCAGGACGATGGGGTCGGTATCGCCGATACGCAGGCCGTCGACGTAGACGACGCCGGACTCGACGGGCGTACCGCGCTTGACGATACCGCCGCGCATCTCGAGCGTGTCGCCGTTATCGAGGATAAAGATATGATCGTCCTTGATGCCCATCTTGCGGGCCAGCTGGGCATGGGCGCGCAGATGCACGGCCTCACCGTGAACCGGCATAAAGTACGTGGGCTTGGCCATGGCCATCAGGAGCTTGAGCTCCTCCTGGCTACCGTGGCCCGAGACGTGGACAAGAGCGCGGTTCTTATCCCACACGTCGCAGCCGAGCTTGGCCAGGCTGTTGACGACCTGCTGGACGGCCTTCTCGTTGCCGGGAACGGGAGTTGCTGAGAGGATGACGGTATCGCCCTCGTGGATGGAAAGCGTCTTGTGCTCGCCGTTGGCCATACGGGACAACGCCGACAGCGGCTCGCCCTGCGAACCGGTGCACATGACGACGATCTTATCGTCGGGCAGGTTATCGATATCGAAGGCATCGATAATATCGGCATCGTCGATGTTGAGGTAGCCCAGCTCGCGCGCGACGCGGGTGTTGGTGAGCATAGAGCGGCCGGTCACAACGACCTTACGGCCGCACTTGCGGGCGGCATCGCAGATCTGCTGCAGGCGATGGATATGGCTCGAGAACGACGCGACGAACACGCGACCTGGGGCGTTCTTGATGGCATGCAGCAGGTTGGGACCAACCTCGGCCTCGGACTTGGTAAAGCCGGGAACCGTGGCGTTGGTGGAGTCGGAAAGCAGCAGGTCGATACCCTGCTTGGCAAAGCGGCTGATAGCGGCATAGTCGGGCGTGACGCCGTCGATGGGCGTCTGGTCGAGCTTAAAGTCGCCGGTGTGCATAACGGTGCCCTGATTGGTGCGGATGAACACGCCCAGAGCGCCGGGGATGGAGTGCGTCATCGAGAAGAAGTCGAGCGAGATGCCGCCGAGGTTGACATGGCTGCCGCCCTTGACCTCGCGGAACTTGGGTGCGCGGATGCGGAACTCAGAAAGCTTGCCCTCGATAAAGCCAAGCGTCAGCTTGCTCGAGAAGATGGGCACCTTATTGTTGAGGTCCTGCAGCAGATACGGAAGCGAACCGGTGTGGTCCTCATGGCCGTGGGTGACGACGATACCGCGGAGCTTCTCCTCGTTCTCCAGGACATAGGTGTAGTCAGGAAGCACCAGGTCGATACCGGGCTGGGAGTCATCCGGGAACATGAGGCCGGCGTCGACGAGCACCTGTCTCTTATACACATCTGACGCTGCCGACGACTCCTTACGTGTAG
>USPC01000012.1 GCA_900556605.1 uncultured Collinsella sp.
TCCGTCTCGTGGGCTCGGAGATGTGTATAAGAGACAGGTCTCGACCTGCTCGCGGGTTCGGGCGTCCAGCTCTGGTGGGGCCTCATGGTCCTGGTCTTCGGATCCATCTCGTCGGTCCTGGGCGTCGTCTACGCCCTCCACGAGCACGACATTAAGCGCCTGCTGGCCTACCACTCCGTCGAGAACATCGGCATCATCTTGCTCGGTGTCGGCGCGTCCATGACGGCGCACGCCCTGGGCAACGACGTCATCGCGACGATCGCGCTCATGGCCGCCCTCTACCACACGCTCAACCACGCCATGTTCAAGGGCGAGCTGTTCCTCGGCGCGGGCTCCCTGCTCTATGCCACGGGTACGCGCAACATGGAGAAGATGGGCGGCCTGTTCCGCCGTATGCCGGTCACGGCCGTCTGCTTCCTCATCGGTGCCCTTGCCATCTCGGCTATCCCGCCGCTCAACGGCTTCGTTTCCGAGTGGTTCACCTACCAGTCCCTGTTCAACATCTCGACGCTCTCCGACCCGGTCGTCATGGTGTTCGCCGTCGCCTCCGCGGCCGCCCTCGCCATCACCGGTGCCCTGGCCGTCACGTGCTTCGTGAAGGCCTACGGCGTCTCGTTCGCGAGCAGCCCTCGTTCCCAGGAGGCCGCGAACGCCAAGGAGTCCCCGGCTCCGATGTTGTTCTCGCAGATGCTCCTCGCGGCCATCTGCGTGGTGCTGGGAATCGGCTCTCCCGTCATCGCCCCGGTTCTGGGCGACGTCGCCCAGAGCGTGCTTGCCGGCTCTGCCATCACAGCCACCTCGGGCGTGTCTCTGGTGAACGAGATTTCCGGTGCCGCCACCTCCACCCCCGCGATCGCCATCGCGCTCGTGGTCCTCACCGGCCTCGCGTTCGTGTTGAGGTCCTGCCTCGGCACCAAGGCCCCCGCTAAGAAGACCGACCCTTGGGCGTGCGGCTACGAGCCCAACGAGCACATGCCCGTCGTCGCCACGAGCTTCGCGTCGGACGTAGAGCTCTTCATGGGCCCGCTCTACACCCTGCGCGAGGTATGCACCAAGATCTGCTGGTCCATCGCGCACGTGTTCCAGAAGCTCACCGGTGTCGCCCAGGGCGTTGAGCCCCTGCCCGACCGCTTCCTGGTCGATGCACCGAGCGAGGGTGCCGATAAGCTGGCCGGCCTCGCCTCCAAGATCGAGGGCGGCAACTACTCCGTATACATCTGCTACATCGTCGCGGCGCTCGTGGTCTTCCTCGTGCTCGCCGTGGTCATGGTCTAGAGAGGGGAGAGGATATTATGAACATCGTTCTTGCGATAGCGCAGGGCCTCGTGGTCATGCTGGTCGCGCCCTTCTTCTCCGGCCTCGCCCGTGTGATTCGCGCGAAGATGCACAATCGCCGCGGTCCGTCCATCCTTCAGGATTACCGGGACCTCGCGAAGCTCATGGCGCGTCCCGAGTCCGTGAGTTCCGACTCGAGCTTCGTGCTGCGCATCATGCCGCCGCTGTTCCTCGCGGTGTCGTTCATGCTCGCCATGGGCCTGCCCATGTTCACGCTCGAGAGCCCCATGCCCGTCTTTGGTGACGCCATCACCATCATGTACGCGCTCGCGCTGTCCCGCTTCTTCTTCGCGCTGTCCGGCGTGGATTCCTCCAACGCCTACGCGGGCTTCGGCGGTATCCGCGAGCTCCTCATGAGCGTGCTCATCGAGCCGTCCATGCTCATCGCGCTGTTTACCGTCGCCATCGTGTGCGGCTCCACGGACATTGCGACCATGGGTCAGCACATCGTTACGGGCAACGTCTCGAGCGTCGTCGCCGTCATCCTCGCCGGCGTCGCCTTCGCGGCCGCCTGCTATATGGAGCTCGGCAAGCTTCCGTTCGATCAGGCCGAAGCCGAGCAGGAGCTCCAGGAGGGCCCGCTCGCCGAGCTCTCCGGCCCGTCCCTGGCCATGATGAAGCTCGCCATGGGCATGAAGCAGGTCGTGGTCGTCGCTTGGTTCACCTCCATCTTCATCCCCTGGGGAGAGCCCGCGACCATCGGCGTCACCGCTCTCGTGGGCGCCGTCGTCTTCCTTGTCAAGTGCCTGGTCGATTTCGTTGTCTGCGGCGTGCTCGAGAACTCCGTTTCCCGTTCGCGCTTCAAGGTGCTCGGTAACCAGACCTGGGCCGTCGTCGGCATCGCGGTCCTCGCGTTCGTCTTCGTCGTCGTAGGCGTGTAGGGAGAAGGGAGAAACTATGTCAATCGAATCGAGCTTGTCCCTCTTTGCCATGGTGGCGATCGCCGTCCCCATGCTGGGCTCCCTGCTCATCGTCATGCTGCCGCGTCCCTACGCTAAATGGATCTGCGCCTTTGCCGGCGGCATCGCCACGGTCGCTTCCGTTGGCTTGGCCGCGACGTTTGCCGGAAACGGCATGAACGCGGTCGATGTAACCTGGGCGAGTATGGGCCAGACCTTGGTCATGGGCTTCATATTCGACCGGATGAGCACGCTGCTCGCACCCGCGTTCGTCGCTATCGGCCTGCTCGTCGTCATCTATTCGTTCCCGTACATGAGCGATAAGAACAAGGAGCATCCCGACGCGCCCCGTCGCCGCTTCTACGTGTACTTCTCCACGTTCATCGGCGCCATGGCCGGTCTCGCCTACAGCTCCACCATCGTCGGCCAGCTCGTTTTCTTCGAGATCACCGGCGTGTGCTCCTGGGGCCTCATCAGCTACTACATGACGCCCACGGCCAAGAAGGCCGGTATGAAGGCGCTCATCATCACCCATATCGGCGCTCTGGGACTCTACATCGGCGCGGCCTTCCTGTTCGCCGGAACCGGCACGTTCGCGCTGAGCGCGATCTCCCAGCTCGATTCCGGTATGAAGACCGTCGTGCTGCTGCTCATCCTGTTCGCCGCTTGGGCCAAGTCCGCCCAGTTCCCGCTCTACATGTGGCTGCCCTCCGCAATGGAGGCCCCCACGCCCGTTTCCGCCTACCTCCATGGCGCGTCCATGGTGAAGGTCGGCGTGTGCGTGTTCGCCCGCGCTCTTGCGAGTGCCGGCGATATCCCCGAGATCGTCGGTTGGGTCGCCATCATCGACGCCGTCGTGACCATGCTCTTCGGCTTCCTCATGTACCTGCCCCAGAAGGATATGAAGCGCCTGCTCGCCTTCTCGACGATCGCGCAGCTCGCCTACGTGTTCTTCGGCCTGGGCCTCTCCGTGTTCGGAAGCCAGATGGCGTTCAACGGCGCCGTCGAGCACATCTTCAACCACGCGTTCACCAAGACCCTGTTCTTCCTCATCGCCGGCTCCCTCAGCTTCACGCTGGGAACCCGTATGTTGCCCAAGATCCAGGGCCTCATGAAGAAGTACCCGGTCACGGGCGTGGGCTTCGCGGTCGCCGCGACCGCTATCGCCGGCGTGCCCCCCATGAGCACGTTCTTCTCCAAGTTCCAGATTATTTCCGGTGGCTTCGCGGTTGGTGCTTCCAACACGGTCATCTTCGTCCTCGTGTGCGTCATGGTCGTCGAGACCGTCGCCACCTTCGCATGGTTCCTGCGTTGGATGGGTAAGGTCCTGCCCGGTGAGCCGAGCGAGACCGTGGCCGCCGGCCAGCCCCTTCCGCGCGCCATGGCGTTCGTGTTCGTCGTCCTCATGATCATGGTCGTCGTCGCCGGTCCTCTGTCCTCTAGTTGGATGGGTTAGGAGGTAGGACATGGGTTATTCGTTAGTCAATATCCTGGGCGGTCTTCTGATCGTGACCTCCACCATGGTGGTCGTCTCGAAGACCATCCCGTCCGCCATTAAGTGGTACGCGATCCAGTCGGTTGTCCTGGTGGGCGTGCTGCTCACCCTGGGCCTCACCACCGGTGCCACCGAGCTTCTCATGTGGGCCGCGTCGGCCTTCGTCACCAAGGTGATCCTCGTTCCGTTCATTCTCAACCGTGCCTACAAAAAGATGGGTTCGCCTGCCGATAGCACGCTGACCTCCTCCATCAAGCCGGCCTGGACCATCATCCTCACCGGTCTGGAGGTGGCCATCTGCTTCGCGGTGGTCACGCGCCTGAGCCTGCCCACCGCTGAGGTGGCTACTCCGGCCCTCGCCATCAGCTTCGCGCACTTCTTTGTGGGCCTCACGTGCATCATCTCCCAGCGCAACATCCTCAAGCAAATCTTCGGGTACTGCCTTATGGAGAACGGTAGCCACGTGACTCTCGCCCTGCTCGCGCCCACGGCCCCCGAGATCATCGAGATCGGCATCGCCACCGACGCCATTTTCGCCGTCATCATCATGTCCGCCGTCGTCGTGAGGATCTGGAACGACACCAAGTCGCTCGACTCCCACGACCTGACCGAATTGAAGGGGTAGGCCATGGATGTTTCAATGCTGACGGTCGCCCTGCTCGCTTGTCCCCTCGTGTTCTCCCTGATTATGGCTGCGCTCCCCAAGACGACGTCCTACAGCGTCTTTGCGGGGCTCAACACCATCTCCGTCGCGGCGACCCTCGTCCTTTCGGTCGTCACCGCGGGAACCATGCTCTCGAGCGGGCAGAATATCGACGCTTTGGGCCTGTGGCTCCATCTCGATTCGCTCTCGTCGATCTTCGTCCTTCTGGTAGGCATCATCGGGTTCATCACCGGCGTGTACTCCATCTCCTATATCAAGATCGATATCGAGGAGAAGACCATGCCGGCCGAGCGCACCAAGCAGTACTACGCGCTGTTTAGCCTGTTCGTTTTCACGATGCTGCTCGCCTGCCTGTCCAACAACATCATCCTCACCTGGGCGGCGGTCGAGGCCACCACGTTGTCGACCGTGTTCCTCGTGGGCATCTACAAGAACAAGCAGGCGCTCGAGGCGTCTTGGAAGTACGCGATGGTCTGCACCGCCGGCGTGGCCTTCGGCCTGTTTGGCACGCTGCTCATCTACGCGAACGCCGCCGATATCATGCCCAACGCGCATGAGGCAGCCTTCCTCACCTCCATCATGCCCTACGCCGACCAGTTCGACCCGATGCTCGTGCGCCTCGCGTTCGCGTTCATCGTCATCGGCTTCGGCACCAAGGCGGGCCTGTTCCCCATGCACACTTGGCTGCCCGACGCGCACTCCCAGGCTCCGAGCCCGGTCTCCGCGCTGCTCTCGGGCGTGCTGCTCAAGTGCGCCATGCTGGTGATCATCCGCTTCTACTCCCTGTCCATCATCACGGTGGGCGACACCTATCCGCGTACGCTCCTGCTCATCCTGGGCACGCTGTCCATCCTGGTGGCCGCCCTGTGCATCTTTAAGCAGGACGATATCAAGCGCCGCTTCGCGTACTCCTCCGTCGACAACGTCGGCGTGGTCGCGCTGTGCCTGGGTATCGGTGGTCCGCTCGGTATCGCCGCCTGCCTGCTGCACTGCATCTTCCACGGTTTCACGAAGGCGCTCGCCTTCTGCATGGCCGGTAACATCCAGCACATCTACCACACCCGCGACCTGAACAAGATCAAGGGCGTCGTCGAGATCGCTCCCGTCACGGCAGCGCTCACCATCATCGCCCTGCTCGCGCTCGCCGCCTTCCCGCCGTTCGCCCTGTTCATCTCCGAGTTCCTCACCTTCGTGGCCGGCGTCCAGTCCGGTCCCATCTGGGTGGTCGTGCTCGTGGCCATTGGCCTCACCGGCGTGTACTTTGCCCTTACCGGCATCGCGCTCAAGTCCATCTTCGGCAAGGCACCCGAGGGCATGAAGCGCCACGAGGTGCCCGCCCTCATGATCATCCCCGAGATCGCCCTCGCGATCGTGGTCATGTGGTTCGGTATCGCCACCCCGGTCGCCATCACGAGCGGCGTCGAGGATGCAACGTCCGTCGTTTTGAACCAGAGCGTCGAAGAGCTCCACGAGGCTCCTCTCTACCGCATGGTGTTCAGTTCCCAGACCAAGACAAGCGAGGTGAATTAGCACCATGGCAGAACCTGAAAAGAAGGACTACGCTCGTCGTTGCGAAAGCCACGTCGAGGCCCTGCGCGCCGCAGTGCCGGGCGCTATCGAGAAGGTTGAGTGGCAGTGCGAGGACCAGCTGACGATCACCGTCAAGCAGGACAAGCTGCCCGAGGCCGTCCACTACCTGTATTACGAGCGCTACGGCTGGATTCCCGTGATCATCGGCAACGATGAGCGCAGTCTGTGCGGCCGTTACGCTGTGTACTACGTCATCTCCATGGAGGGGGAGGACCCCGGCTGGGTGACCGTCCGCACCGAGGTCGATCCCGCCAAGATGACGTTCCCGTCCGTGACGCCGTTCGTCCCCGCCTGCGTGTGGGGCGAGCGCGAGCTGCGCGATATGTTCGGCCTGATCCCCGAGGGCCTGCCCGATCGTCGTCGCCTGGTGCTGCCCGACGATTGGCCCAGCGGCCTGTACCCGCTGCGCAAGGATTCGATGGACTACCGCTTCCGTCCCGCTCCCGCGAGTGACATGGAAAACTACGAGTTCTTGGCCGATACCAAGGGCAAGGAGACGACTCTTGTCCCCATGGGCCCGTTGCACATTACCTCCGACGAGCCCGGCCACTTCCGCCTGTTCGTTGAGGGCGAGACGATCGTCGACGCCGACTACCGTCTGTTCTACGTGCACCGCGGCATGGAGAAGGTCGCCGAGACGCGCCTGAACTATGACGCCGTGACGTTCCTCGCCGACCGCATCTGCGGCATCTGCGGCTGCGCCCACTCGGTGGCCTATGCCGAGGCCGTCGAGCGCGCCCAGGGCATCCATGTCCCGCCGCGCGCCCAGTACATCCGTGCCATCATGCTTGAGGTCGAGCGTCTGCACTCGCATCTGCTCAACATTGGCCTGGCGTCGCACTACACGGGCTTCGACTCCGGCTTCCAGCAGTTCTTCCGCGTCCGCGAGAAGTCCATGGACCTGGCCGAGAAGCTCTCCGGTCACCGCAAGACCTACGGCCTCAACGTGATCGGCGGCGTGCGTCGCGACATTTTGGCCGAGCAGAAGCTCTCCACGCTCACGACCATCCACCAGCTGCGCTCCGAGGTTCAGGAGCTCGTCGACGTCTTGCTCTCCACGCCCAACTTTATTGAGCGTACGAGCGGTATCGGCATCTTGGACCGCAAGATTGCACGCGACTTCTCGCCGGTCGGCCCGCTCATGCGTGGCTCGGGCTATGCCCGCGACGTGCGCTTTGACCATCCCTTCGACGGCTACGCCGATCCGGACGTTCAAAAGATGCACGCCGCTACGGCCGACACCTGCGATGCCTTCGGCCGTACCGCCGTTCGCATCCAGGAGGTCTACGATTCGATCGATATGATCGAGACCATGCTTGAGAACTGCCCGTCGGGCCCCATCCTCACCACGGATTGGGAGTACACCCCGCACAAGTACGCCATCGGCGCCACCGAGGCGCCGCGCGGCGAGGACGTGCACTGGGCCATGCTCGGTAATAACCAGAAGTGCTACCGCTGGCGCGCCAAGGCGGCCACGTACAGCAACTGGCCGGTCCTGCGCTACATGTTCCGCGGCAACACCGTGGGCGACGCGGCGCTGATCGTCGGATCGCTCGACCCGTGCTACTCCTGCACCGACCGCGTGACGGTGACCGATGTCGCTGCCAAGCGCGACCACGTGCTCGACAAGGAGCAGTTCGAGAACGTCTGGCGCGACAAGTCGCCGCTTGCGGGCGAGGGCACCATGGCCGCTCCGCTCGATGAGGAGGCGCTCTAATATGCTGAAGCTTTGGAAGGTTAACGCCAAGGCCGGCGACGCGACGGTCAAGTACCCGTTTGCGCCGTTCCCCACCAACAAGGATATGCGCGGCAAGCCCGAGCACAACGCCGAGCTCTGCATCGCCTGCGGTGCCTGCGGCGTGGCGTGCCCGGCCGATGCCATTCGCATGGACACCGACCTTGCGGCCGATACCATCACCTGGTCGATCGACTACGGTCGCTGCATCTTTTGCGGCCGCTGTGAGGAAGCCTGCCCCATGGAGGCCATCAAGCTCACCGAGGAGTTTGAGCTGGCCGTCATGAGCAAGGACGACCTCACCAGCAAGAGCGTCTACACGCTCGAGCACTGCTCGCGCTGCGGCAAGCCGTTCGCCCCGCACAAGGAGATCGACTACGCCAAGCGCCTGCTGCAAAAGGCCGGCGGCATGGAGGCCGAGCAGGCCGCCCGTACCGTCGGTATGTGCCAGGAGTGCAAGCGCGAGCTCGACGCCCTGCGCGCCGCCTCGGCCGTAAAGACCGGCAACGCGCACGGCATGGCTGCCAACGAGACGCTTGCGTCCGGTGAGCCCCAGGGCCCCGGCATGGAGTATCTGGGCGGCCACGGTGTGAACCCGGAGTATATCGACCGCGAGCTCAACCCCGATGCGCCCGAGATTCCCGCCGGTCCGGCGCCGGTCGAGGGCATCATCATGGATTTTGAAACGAAGGAGGAGTAACCATGGCCGAACCCACGCTTTTGCCCGAGCGGCTTCAGTACCGCCCGACCAAGATCGAGCTCGACGAGAGCATCGAGAAGGCCAAGGCGACCCTTCTTAAGAAGATCAAGCGCTCGGTGTACGTCTACCGTGTCGACTGCGGCGGCTGCAACGGCTGCGAGATCGAGATCTTCGGTTCCATCACGCCCGTCTTTGACGTCGAGCGCTTTGGCATCAAGGTCGTGCCCTCGCCCCGTCACGCCGATGTGCTGCTGTACACCGGCGCCGTGACGCGTGCCATGCGCATGCCGGCCCTGCGCGCGTTTGAGGCCGCACCCGATCCCAAGATCGTGGTGTCCTATGGCGCGTGCGGCTGCACCGGCGGCATCTTCTACGACAACTACTGCGTCTGGGGCGGCACGGATAAGATTCTGCCGGTCGACGTCTACATTCCCGGCTGCCCGCCCAGCCCTGCGCAGACCGTCTACGGCTTTGCCATGGCGCTCGGTCTGCTGGACCAAAAGCTCCATGCCGAGACCACGGTGGAGGCCGCCGGCGAGCAGGCCGATATCCTGCACCCCGGCGTGCCGTACAAGCTGCGCGTTGCCATCGAGCGCGAGGCTCGCGCCATGAGCGGCTACCGTTACGGCCGCGACCTGGCCAACGAGTTTATGGATACGCTCGAGGGCGCGCCCAAGGGCGATATCCGCGGTGCCATGGCGCTGCTCATCGACAAGCAGGACGATCCGCGCCGCGTCGAGGTGTACTCGGCGCTGCAGGATCTGGTGCTGGCCGGAGGTCGCTAGATGGAGCTCACGGACCGCTCTGGTTACTTTGCGGGTCCCGGCATGCTCGGCGGTTCTTTTGGCGATGCCTCGCGCGCAAGCGACGAGGCCGCCGAGGGCGTCGCCGACCCCTGCCTGGGCCATGCGCCCGACCAGGTGGTCTTCTATGAGCTCACGCGTAAGTTTGTGGAGACCGAGGAAGACGTTCCCCAGGAGGCCTGCGACGTGCTGTACTACACGCTCGCCGTGGGCCACCACACCGGCGTACTCGATTGCTTTGAGCCGCGCCTGTCGGTGCCGGTGAACGTGTTTTATTCGCTCGTCGACGCGCTGCCGGAGGGGGAGGCCAAAACCAAGTTCGAGGCCATCCGCTCCTTTGGCGAGTGCCAGCTCGACAAGGCGGCGGTGCCGTCGCTGCTCGAGGCCTGCGATGCGCTGCTCGACGAGCGCGGTTTTCGCGGGTCGGCCAAGGCCGGCATCTCGGTGTTCGACGACGACTTTGGCCTGCATGCCCAGCAGGTCGCGTTCTTAATGAAGTTCCGCGATTTGGTGGAGCGCGTGCGCGATGTTTCGGGCGTGTATCTGACGGGAAGGTTGCAGTAATGGATCGCGTTGTGGATGGACGTGTGAACGGCGCCCCGTTTGCGGGTATCGTGCTCACGGCGGGAAGCGTGCTGCGTGCCGACGATGCCGCCGGCCCCGTGCTCTCCAAAAAGATGGAGGACGCGCCCATCGCCGGTTGGTACACCATCGACGGCGGGCAAACGCCCGAGGACGACATCATCGAGGTTAAGCGTGAACGTCCGCCGCGTTTGGTTTTGGTCGATGCCGCCGACATGGCGCTGCCCGTCGGCGCCATCCGCTTGCTCGACAAACGTGACGTGGCCCGCAAGTCGATGTTCACCACGCATTCGCTCCCTTTGTCGATTCTGATCGAGGAAATCGAGCAATCGTGCGAAGATATCGTCTTCATAGGGATTCAGCCGGGCGATACGGAGTTCTATAACCCCATGTCCCCGGAGGTCTTTGAGGCCGTCGACGCCGTGTACGACGCCGTGGCCGCCAACGACTTTTCCCACTTTGTCCGCTTGGGGCAAGAGCAATAGGAGCGCTTGTCCCTGCTGAATAGGAAAGAAGTGATTGACATGGCAGATTCCAAGGTGGAGTACCCCTCTCCCGATTGCCTGGCGCCCGCCGCGATCGAGGCCAAGACCGAGGCCGCCGGCGTGACCAAGGCTAACCTGCCGGTCGCTAAGGCCTTTCTGTTGGCAATGTTCGCCGGCGCGTTTATCGCCTTCGGCGGCCTGTTCTTTACGGTGTTTTTGAGCGACAGCACGCTGGGCTGGGGCGCTCAGCGCGTCGTGGGCGGTCTGTGCTTTTGCCTGGGCCTGGTGCTCGTGCTGGTGTGCGGCGCCGAGCTGTTTACCGGCAATTCGCTTATGGTCTGCGCACTCAAGAGCAAAAAGATCACCCTGGTTCAGATGCTTAAGGCCTGGGTCGTCGTGTGGGTCGGCAATTTTGTCGGTGCCCTGTTCATCGTCTTTTTGGTGTACATGGCCGGCATCTATAAGCTCAACGGCGAGGCGGTCGCCAATTCCATGGTGAGCGTCGCCGCCGGCAAGGTGACGATCGACTGGGTGACGATCTTCTTCCGCGGCATCCTGTGCAACATCTTTGTGTGCCTTGCCGTGTGGATCGGTACCGCCGGCAAGACCGTAGTCGATAAGGTTGTGGGCATTCTGCTGCCCATCGCTGCCTTTGTGGCCTGTGGTTTTGAGCACTGCGTCGCCAACATGTACTTTTTGCCTATGGGCGCCGTGATGCATGCATGCGGCTATGGTGCCAAGGTTGCCGGGGCCGATGCGCTCAACGTCGCGGGTATTGCGTTTAACCTTTCCGCCGCCACGCTGGGCAACATCGTGGGCGGTGCGGTTCTGATCGCGCTCGGCTACTGGTTTGTCTACGCCAAGAAGTCCGAGGCGTAAGGTATCGTCTGTTTGATGTTGGGCCTCCCGCGGGGCGTTGCCGTGCGGGAGGCTTTTTGGGTCTGGGGCTCGTTGCCGTGCTTTTGGCCTGTTGTGTTTGGCTGATGAAAGGGGTAATCGAGATGGCATCTGCTGTGAAGCGCGACGGTCGCGCCGTGGTGACCACATGCGGGGGATGCTATGCCGATTGCGCCTTTGCGGCACGCGTTGAGGGCGGTCGCGTGGTTGCCGAGTTACCGGTTGTGGGGCATCCGTGCGCGGCGCGTGCCCTCTGCGCCCGCGGACGGCATCGCCTGGCAATGCCGTTTGACGAGCGCGACCGCATTGTGCACCCCATGCGCCGACGAGCTGATGGCTCGGGGTTCGATGTGATTTCGTGGGACGAGGCGTTTGCTCAGATTGCCGAGCGCCTTTTGGGGATTGTTGACGGGCATGGTCCGCGAGCGCTGGGTATGACGCTCGGCGTGCCCTCGTTCGACCGCTACTGGGCGTATCGTTTTATGCATGCGCTTGGTTCGCCCAACGTGTACGGTGCCGACGGTGCCTGCGAGGTAAGCCGACTTACCGGTTGGGAGCACAGCTTGGGCTATAGTCCCGCCTCCGACCTGGCGCATACCGATTGCATCATGTATCTGGGGCGCTCCATTGTCGATTCGTCGACGATGGGGGCCGTTGATGCGCTCAACGATGCCCGTCGACGTGGGGCTAAGATTATCGTGGTTGACCCCCGGCGCAGTGGCTCGGCTGCGCTTGCCGACCGCTGGCTGCGCGTACGTCCTGGATGCGATCTGGCGTTGCTGCTGGGTATCGCACATGTGCTGGTAGCCGAAGACCTGTACGATCACGAGTTCGTGGACCGCTACGCCACAGGCTTTGACGAGCTGGCGCAGGCGGCCAGTGCTTGGACACCCGAGTGGGCCGAATCGATGTGCGACGTGCCGGCCGCAGAGATCGCCGCCACGGCGCGTGATCTAGCTGCCGCCGCGCCTGCTGCCGTGGTGGACGCCGGCTTTCATGGCGGCATCGGTATCGCGTATGCCAATAGCACCCAGACCGCGCGCGCGATTTGTCTGGTCGATGTGCTGCTGGGCTGCATCGGACACGCGGGCGGTGCCCTCAACCCGCCCACGCCGCTTGCTTTGGGCGATTTGGACCCTGCGCGTTTCGCGACGCCGTCGATGCCACGTGAGCCCAAGCTGGGGTCCGAGCGCTATCCACTGGTCGATCCGGTGCGCGGCCTGTGCACGACTATCGGTCAGTCTATTCTGGCCGGCGATTTGCGTGGGCTGATCGTTTACGCCAGCAATCCCGGTGCGGGCTATGGCAATGCACAGGCTTGGTTGGGTATTTTGCAGCAGCTCGACTTGCTTGTGACGATTGATATTCGTTGGTCCGAGACGGCGCGTGCTTCTGACTTCGTGCTGCCCGACGTGACGTATCTGGAGGCCGACCGCGGTGTGGGCACGGTCGTGGGCGTCAACGATGCGCGCGTGTTCTACCGCAACGCCGTGCTGCCCGTGCAGCATGACGGCACACGTCCCGGTCGGGAGATTTTTGCCGGTCTGGCGCAGGCGTGTGGCGTGGGCGAGTATTTCCAGTTTACGTCTGACGATCTGACGGCTGCCCAGGTGGCGCCTTTTGGGATCGATCTGGACGAGCTCAAGGAGCGCGGCTGGGCCGATACGGGCGTGGCGCTGCCGTCGCGCACGGGTGAGCCGGTGATTCCGCTTGCCGGCGGCAAAATTGCGCTGGCAAGCGACGTATGGGAACGAGTCGGCATGGGTCGTGTGCCCAACTGGATTGCGCCCATGGTGGAGCCCGGCCCGGGGATGTTTCGCCTCATTAGTGGCAACCGTCCCTTTGAGTCGCACACCTCGCGCAGGCTTGCGGCTCAAGGTGCCGCCGAGGCTGGATCGGACCTGGATGCCGTGCAGATGAATGCCGATGCTGCTGCGCACATGGGCATCGCCGACGGCGAGATCGTCGAGCTCGTGAGCGATATGGGCCGCGACCGCGTGCGCGTGGAGACGACGCCCTATCTGCATCCGGCGTGCATCTTCACCTCGGCCGCTCCCGGCGGACGCGCATTTGGTGCTGAGAGTGGTGGCCGGCAGGCCCTGGGCGTCGGTCCGCTCGACCACACGCCGCTGCGCTGGGACCCGTTGACGGGTGCCGCGCTCACCCAAGAAAACGCCGTTCGCGTGGAAAAGATCGCGGCGCGCGAGGATAATAACGAGTAATTGACTCAGCTGATGTATTCGACTGATCCACGTTTCATTTGAAAGGCCGCACATGAGCGATAGCCAGAACATGTCCGATGAGGTGCGCGCCCGCCTGCGCGCCATTCCTTCCGTCAATGAGCTGCTTGCCGAGTGGCCGGTGGTGAAGGCGGCGGGGGAGACCTGCGACGCGGTGGTCCATGCTGCCGTCACGGCCGAGCTCGACGAGGAGCGCGCCGCCATTCGTGCCGGTGCCGACCCGCGCTCTAAGCGCGACCTGGCTTCGGCCATCGAGTGGCGTGCCCACCGCTCCGCGCTGCCGAGCCTGCGTCCCGCCGTCAACGCCACGGGTGTGGTTATCCATACCAACCTGGGTCGCGCCCCGCTCGCTGAATCGGCCGCCAAGGCCGTGGCCGAGGTTGCGCGCGGGTATAGCACGCTCGAGTACAGCGTCGACACCTGCTCACGCGGGTCCCGCAAGGAGCACGCCGCGCAGCTGATCCGTTCGCTTACCGGTGCCGAGGACGCGCTCGTCGTCAACAATAATGCCGCCGCGGTGCTGCTGGTGCTGGCCACTCACGCTGCGGGCAAAGAGGTCATCGTGAGCCGCGGCGAGCTCGTCGAAATCGGCGGTAGCTTCCGCATCCCCGATGTCATGGCGGCTTCGGGCGCCAAACTCGTCGAGGTCGGCGCCACCAACCGCACGCACCTGTCGGACTACGAGCGCGCCATCACGCCCGATACGGCGATGATCCTTAAAGTCCATCCTTCCAACTATCGCATCGAGGGTTTTCACGAGGAAGTGAGCTCAAGGGAGCTCGCCGCACTGGCTCATAAGCACGGCCTGCTGTTCTATGAAGACCAGGGGTCGGGCGCGCTGTTGCCTGACGACATCCTGGTTCGCGGCGGCGAGGAGACTACGCCGGCTTCGGTTTCGGTAGAGCTCGATCTGGTGTCGTGCTCGGGCGATAAGCTGCTGGGCGCCGCGCAGGCGGGCATTATCATGGGCCGTCGCGATCTGGTCCAGGCCTGTGGGTCACATCCGCTTATGCGTGCCCTGCGCCCGGGCAAGCTCGCACTGGCGGCGCTCGAGGCTACACTGCGCATCTACATGGACGGGGCGGATGTGGCCCATCGCGAGGTACCGGTGCTCAACATGCTCACGCTTCCGCAGGCTCATCTGGAGCGTCGCGCACGTAAGCTGCGCGATCGTATGGCCGCCGGGCTTGATAAGGCTGGCTGCCCGTGCGCCGTGCAGGTGGAAATCATCGAGGAGTCGTCGACTCCCGGCGGCGGCTCGCTGCCTACCGTGGAGCTGCCCACCATGTGCGTTGCCGTGTGCCTCGTCGATGAGCGTCTTTCCGTTGACGCACTCAAGCGCTCGCTCGTCCAAGATTTCGACACGCCGGTCGTCACGCGCGCCTCGCACGATCGCGTCCTGTTTGACGTGCGCACACTCGTGGGTGACCGCGATATCGAGACGGCGGCATCGACGCTCGTCGCGTGCGTTGAGAAGGCGATTGCTCGATGAGTGAGGTTCAGGCGCTGGTGGAGTGTCCCGTTATCGTTGGCACGGCGGGCCACGTTGACCACGGCAAGTCGGCATTGATCGAGGCGCTGACCGGCAAGAATCCCGACCGTCTGGAGGTTGAGCGCCGTCGCGGTATGACCGTGGAGCTGGGCTTTGGCGAGCTGGCACTGCCGAGTGGCAAGATCGTCGGCCTGGTCGACGTGCCGGGCCACGCGCATTACCTGCGCGCCATGGTGCAGGGTGCGACAGGCATCGACGTTGCCGTGCTGGTGGTCTCTGCCGTTGAGGGTGTAATGCCGCAGACGCGCGAGCACGTGCACGTGCTGGAGCTGCTGGGCGTTACGCATATGGTGGTCGCGCTGACGATGTGCGACCTGGCCGATAGCGAGATGGTTGATCTGGCCGAGCTCGATGTCGATGACTATTTGTCGGGTACTGTGTTTGCGGGCGCGCCAATTGTGCCCGTGTCGTCTAAGACGGGCGAGGGGATTGACGGGCTGCTTGCGGTGCTCGACGAGCAGGTGGGTGTCTGCTGGGATACCTGTCGCGAGCGTGCCGAGCGGAGCGATGCCGCGCCGCGCCTGCCGATTGACCGCTGCTTTACGATCAAGGGCGCCGGTACCGTGGTGACGGGAACGTTGCACGATGCGCCGGTTGCGGTGGGCGACGAGCTGATGGCTTTGCCGTCGCGTACGGTCTGCCGTGTCCGCGGGATTCAGGTGCATGGCGATACGCCGCGCGCGCTGCCTGGGCAACGCGTGGCGCTCAACCTGGTTGGTGACGGTGTCGCGGCGCTTGACCGTGGCGAGATGCTGGGCGTGGCGGACCGCTTTGGTCAGACGTTGCGCTTTATGATGACGTTCACCTACCTGGGTCGCGAGGGTGCCAAGCCGCGCGTGCTCGAGTCGGGCGCGCGTGTGCACGTGATGGCGGGTACAGCCGAGGTTGTCGGCCGCATCATGCTTTTGGAGGGTGAGGCCCCCATTGCGGTGGGCGAGACCCGTACCGTGCAGGTGCGCTTGGAGGAGCCGCTGCCGCTGCGAGCCGGAGACCATGCTGTGGTGCTGTCGTATTCGCCCGTCATGCTCATTGGCGGCGGGCGTGTGCTGCTTTCGCGTTGCCGTCGTTCGCGCGAGCTTGCCGAAGGAGAGCGTGCGCTGTATGTGGCGCTTGAGGCCGGCGATACCGCCGCTGGTGTTGAGGCGTGGCTGGCACTGCAGACGTTGCCGGTCGTGGCTACCGACGTTGCCGCGGCGCTGGATCTTGTTTCCGGTGGAGTCGATGCCGCGCTGAACGAGTTGGTGGCGCGAGGTGCTGTGTGCGAGCTTGCCGGCTCGGATGGCTCGCTGTATGCAGATTCTTCCGCGCTCGACGCAGCGATGGATGCCCTTGCGGCGACCCTGTCAGCCATGCACGCGGCGGCTCCCAAGGAGACGGGCTTTACGCCCGGCGCCGTTGCCCATGCTGCGTGGCCTGCCGCTGATGAAGGCGTTGCCGCGGCCCTGATTGCCGAGGGCTGCTCGCGTGGCGTGTGCGCCGCCGAGGGCGCCGAGGTATTCGATCCGCATTCGGCCGCCGCGGCGGCACGCGTGGTGCGAGAGGCTTGCGAGCGCATTGTCGCGCTGCTTGACGAGACCGGCCTGGACGCACCGGCGCTTCCCGAGGTGGGCGAACAGCTGCAGCTCGGCCGCGACACCATGACGCGTGCCCTGCGCGAGCTTTCGCTCAACCGCTCGATCGTTAAGGTTGAGCGCGATGTTGCCCTGTCCGCTGCCGCCGAGCCCCATGCGCGTGAGCTCGTCGCAGCTGCCATTGAGGCAGCCGGTGGCGCAGCCACCACGAGCGTGCTGCGCGAGGCCTTGGGAGTGTCGCGCAAACGCGCCATCAGCATCTTGGAGCACCTGGATGCCGTGCGCTTTACGGTGCTCGACAAGGAGGCCGGCGGCCTGCGCTCCCTGCGCTAGATTGGCTGCTCGGTTTGGTAAAATACTTCCGCACTTGGGAACGGATGGGCTCCGGTGGGCTCCGCGGTCCTCAAAACCGTTGCGAGGCGTGCAAAACGTCTTGGATGTGTTCGATTCACATACGTTCCCGCCATACGCTACCAGCGCTTTTGTGCTCGCGGTCTTGCTGCGTGCCGCAAGGGCGCTGTTTTGTTTTTGTGCGGGTCCGCCGTGTCGTCCGCCTTGTCGCCTACGGTATTTGCCCCGTGCGCTGGGTTTAGAACGCGCCGATGGAGGTGTTTTGCCGTATGACTACCGTAAGACGTGCCGATCTTTCTTGTGTCGTCCAAGCGGGTGGGCTGTCCTCGCGCATGGGCTGTGATAAGGCTCGCATGGCGTTTTGCGGCGAGCCGCTTATCGAACGCGTGCTGGGTCGGCTGGCGCCAGTTGCCGGCGAGTTGGTCGTGACGACTTCGCGTCCCAGCGAGCTTGCCTACCTTGAGGAGCGCGCGTTTGGCGGCCTGGTGCCGCGAATAGTGTCGGACCTTGAGGGGCCGGCGGGCGCCATGCGCGGCATCGCGAGTTCGCTGACTGCGGCCCGGCTGCCTCTCGTTGCTATCGTCGCCTGTGATATGCCGTTTGTCTCTTCGGAGCTAATCGGTGCCCTTGCTGGCTGTGTCGAGGCCGAGGCGTTCGACGTGTGCGTGCCGCGCGAGGAGCGGGGGATTGAGCCGCTTTGCGCCGTCTGGCGCCGTGACGCGTGTGCGCCGGTTGCCCAAGAGCTGCTCGCCGGTGACCGTCAGCGAATCCGCTGCCTGATCGACCGGGTGAATGCCGGGTATTTGGACGAGCCTCAGATTGTCGAGGTCGCCGGCTCGACGCTCTGCTTCGAAAACGTCAATACGCCCGAGGAGTTTGCGGCGGCCGAGTTACTCGCCTAGACGATTGGAGTTGCCATGTCTCACGATATTTGCCCCGACACGGGAGAGCCTTGCACTTGCGATGGTTCCGAGCCCTGTACCTGCGGTTGCGGTGGCTGTGGACATACTGCGGAAGAGGAAGCGGCCGCCGCGGCGTATCGCGAGGCACATCGCGAAGGCCCGTCCGGTGATGCCCTCGACCACGAGCGCAAGATTATCGTTTCGTTCGACAGCACCTTCGATGTGATGGAGTGCGAGCAGCTTTGCCTGGATGCCGGCGTGCCCGGGCGCATTATGCCATTGCCGGGCTCCATTACCGCGGGTTGCGGCCTGTGCTGGGCCATGCCGTTCTCGGGCGATGCGCTCGCCGCCTTCCGCGCCGCCACCGAGGGCCGCATAACCCCTGCCGACTACCATCAGCTCGTCCTCTAACCACCAACACCACCACAAAGGTGCCCAATGTGGTGGTTTGGAACATGTGGACGAAACAGCTTCGAAACACGCGATTTGCGCGTTGGGCGCTCAAAAACGCTTCTACCTGCATCGTAATCAAAACGAAACATCTGCTCGTCGGCTTATGCGAAACTTTGCTGCAACAGTGCGATATTATCCATACTCGATAAAGCTCGCGGCGCATGGGGCGCCTCGAACGACACTTTTCTTTTCCATCAATTGGAGGAAGCATGAGCTACACGCAGAAAGTTCTCGACGAGCTCAAGGCCCGCTATCCCGAGCAGCCTGAGTTCATCCAGGCCGCGACCGAGATTCTCGGCACCATCCAGCCGGCGCTCGACGCCCATCCCGAGTACGAGGAGGCCGCCCTGCTTGAGCGCCTCGTCGAGCCCGAGCGCATCGTCATGTTCCGTGTTCCCTGGGTCGACGACCAGGGCAAGGTTCAGGTCAACCGCGGTTACCGCGTCGAGTTCAACTCTGCCATTGGACCCTACAAGGGCGGCCTGCGCTTTAACCCGACGGTCACCCTGGGTATGCTCAAGTTCCTGGGTCTGGAGCAGATCCTCAAGAACAGCCTGACTACCCTTCCCATGGGCGGCGGCAAGGGCGGCTCCGACTTTGACCCCAAGGGCAAGTCCAACAACGAGATCATGCACTTCTGCCAGTCCTTCATGACCGAGCTCTATCGTCATATTGGCCCCAACACCGACGTTCCCGCCGGCGACCTGGGCGTTGGCGGCCGCGAGGTTGCCTACCTGTTCGGTCAGTACAAGCGCCTGACCAACGAGTGGACCGGCGTTCTTACCGGCAAGGGCCTCTCCTTTGGCGGCTCGCTCGCCCGTACCGAGGCCACCGGTTATGGTCTGGCCTACTTTGTGGACGAGTACCTTAAGAGCCGCGGCGACTCCTTCGAGGGCAAGAACGTCGTCGTTCACGGCTCCGGCAACGTCGCTATCTACGCGGTCCAGAAGGTCACTCAGCTCGGCGGCAAGGTGCTCGCCTGCTCCGATACCCACGGCTGGGTCGAGGATCCCGACGGCATCGACTACACCGTGCTCGAGCACATCTACAACAAGAAGCGCTCTGGCCACGACAAGGGTGTTACGCTCGCTATGTACGTTGACGAGAAGCCCAACGCCGTGTGGCACGAGGGCGACGGCCGCGGCGTGTGGCAGCTTCCCTGCGATATCGCGCTGCCCTGCGCTCGCGAGAACACGCTGCTGCTCGAGGACGCCCAGGCACTCGTCGCCAACGGCTGCAAGGTGGTCGGCGAGGGCGCGAACATGCCCACGACCATCGAGGCCACGACTTACTTCCAGGAGAACGGCGTCGCCTTTATGCCCGGTAAGGCTGCCAACGCCGGCGGCGTGCTCGTGTCCGGCCTGGAGATGAGCCAGAACGCCGAGCACCTGTCCTGGACCTTCGAGGAGGTCGACGGCAAGCTCGAGCAGCTCATGCGCGGCATGTTCCACAACGTGGACGACACCGCCAAGGAGTACGGCCAGGAGGGCAACTTCGTCATGGGCGCCAACATCGCCGGCTTCCTGAAGGTCGCCGACGCCATGCTCGCCCAGGGCGTCTGCTAAATCTTCGCTCGACATAGCATGTGATGAGGCTCCCAGCTATCTGGCTGGGAGCCTTTTCTATCCCGGAGGACTCCTCATAACTTGCGGTGATATACGGACTGTTTTGCGTCCCAGAACGGCTAATCAGTCCGTATATCACCGCAAGTTATGTATGGGTGGGTGGATTTTGTCCTAAAACGGTGTGCGGCCCCTCGTTTGGTACACTTAAACGTACTGGACAAGTGGAGAGATGGGGGAGAACGTGCTCAAGTTCGGTACCTACGTCCGTGTTGGAAACGCGGCCGAAGCCTATGAGCTCTTACAGAAGAACCGCAACAACAAGATTGTGGGCGGCGGCATCTGGATGCGCCTTGGTTCGCGTCGCGTGGCGACGGCGATTGACCTTTCGGCCTGCGGACTCGATCAGATCGAGGAGACCGAGACCGAGTTTCGCATCGGTGCCATGTGTACCCTGCGCCAGCTCGAGCGCCATACCGAGCTCAACGCGCTTGTCAACCATGTCTTTGAGTTCGCCGTCCACGATATCGTGGGCGTGCAGCTGCGCAATACCGCCACGGTGGGCGGCAGCATCTACGGTCGCTTTGGCTTCTCGGACGTTCTCTCCGCCTTTCTCGCGCTCGATTCCTATGTTGAGCTGACGGGCGCCGGTCGCGTGCCGCTTGTCGAGTTCGTGGACATGGGCTACGTGCGCGACGTTATCGAGCATGTCGTGGTCGTCAAGCACGATTACCGTGCGAGCTACGAGGCCGTGCGCAAGGCCGCGACTGACTTCCCCTCGCTGAACGTCACCGCCGCCTGGTGGGATAGCACCTGGCACGTCACCGTGGGCGCCCGCCCGCTGCGCGCGACCCTGTTGCAGGGCGAGGCGTGCGGCCTTACCAACGAGCATCCTTCCGAGGACGAGCTTCGCGCCCTGGCCGCATCCGTGCGCTCGCTGAGCTACGGCACCAACCTGTGGGGCTCGGCCGACTACCGCCGCCGCATCTCGGCCCCGCTTGCCGTCCAAGCTGTGCGCCGCGCCGCCGGCATCGAGCTTTCTGCCGCGCTTGCCCGCGAGCTCGAGACCGTGCAGGTCCCCAAGTTTGCCACGGACGAGTATTCCTGCCGCCGCGTGCCCGGCGTCGATTCTAGCGAGGTGCGCTAATGGCTGCCAAACTCATCGATCTTTCCTTTACGCTCAACGGCCGCAAGGTCAAGGTTCAGATTGCCCCCGACACCATGCTCTTTGCGCTGCTGCGCGAGCAGGGCTGCGCGTCGGTGCGCTGCGCCTGCGAGACCACCAACTGCGGTCTGTGCACGGTGTGGCTCGACGGCGACCCGGTGCTGAGCTGCTCGGTTCCCGCCGCTCGCGTCGAGGGCCGCTCCGTCACCACGCTCGAGGGCCTCAAGGCCGAGTCTGAGGCGCTGGCCCGTGCGATGGCTGCCGAAGGCGCCGAGCAGTGCGGTTTTTGCGCCCCCGGCCTCATCATGAACGTGCTGGCGCTTGCCCGCGCCGCCAAGGAGGACCCGAGCCTTGTTGCCACGCGCGAGGAGCTCTCGCGCCAGCTCGCCGGTAACCTCTGCCGCTGCAGCGGCTATGAGAGCCAGCTGCGCGCCATCGTCCGCTTCCTCAACGAGTCTGGTGTGCAGGTGGGCTTCGAGATGCCCGAGCTGCCGGTCAACGAAACCAGCTGCGACGGCGTCACCTACAAGCAGATTACCCACAAGCAGCCCAAGAAGGACTCGAAGGCGTTGCTCGAGGGTCGTCCCGTCTACACGGGCGACATGGTGCCCGCCGGCGCGCTCATCGTTAAGCTCAAGCGCAGCCCGTATGCCCGCGCCAAGATCCGCTCCATCGATACGTCGCGCGCCCTGAAGGTGCCCGGCGTGGTGGGCGTCTACACCTACGAGGACGTGCCCAAGCGCCGCTTTACCATCGCCGGCCAGAGCTATCCGCAGCCGAGTCCCTACGACCGCCTAATTCTCGAGAACCTCGTCCGTTACCAAAACGAGGAGGTGGCGATCGTCGCCGCCGAGACCGAGGAGGCCGCCGACAAGGCGCTCAAGCTCATCAAGGTCGACTACGAGGTGCTCGAGCCGCTGCTCGACTTTACCCAGGCACTCGATAACGACATCGTGGTCCACCCCGAGGGCGACGTGACCTTTATGTTCCCGCAGGGCGGCGACGTCCCGCGCAACTTGGTGTGCAGCGGTACCAGCGATTTTGGCGACTTGGACGAGGCCTTCGCCCAGAGCGACATCGTCTTCACCCGCACCTACACCAGCCAGGCCACGCAGACCGCGCCCATGGAGACCTTCCGCGCCTTCGCGACGACCGACGCGTTTGGGCGCATCTCGGTGACCACCTCTACGCAGGTGCCCTTCCACGTGCGCCGCATGGTCGCGCAGTCGCTCGATATTCCGCAGTCGCAGGTGCAGGTAATTAAGCCGCGCATCGGCGGCGGCTTTGGCTCCAAGCAGACGGGCTGCTGCGAGATCTTCGTGGCATTCGTTACCCAGCAGACCGGCCGTCCGAGCTACTGCTGCTACACGCGCGAGGAGACCATCACCGCGGGCAACTCGCGCCACCAGATGCAGATGACCGTTAAGCTGGGCGCCATGAACGACGGTACCATCACGGCTATCGACCTGCATACGTTGTCCAACGCCGGCGCGTACGGCGAACATGCCACCACGACGATCGGCCTCTCGGGCCACAAGAGCCTGCCCATCTACAACCATGTGAAGGCAAGCCGCTTTAGCTGGGACGCCGTCTACACCAACACCAACCGCGGCGGCGCGTATCGTGGCTACGGTGCCACCCAGGGCCAGTTTGCCGTGGAGAGCGCTGTCAACGAGCTCGCCGACATGCTGCACATGGACCCCGCCGACCTGCGACTTAAGAACATCGTGCGCGAGGGCGAGGTCATGCCGCAGTACTACAACGAGAAGCTCAACGCCTGCGCGCTCGACCGCTGTCTGCTGCGCGCGATGGACATGATCGGCTGGCGCGACAAGCCGTTGGCCGTGGACCTGGGCGACCGCGTGCGCGCCTTGGGCTGCGCGCTCACCATGCAGGGCTCGGGCATCTCCAACGTGGATATCGCCGGCATCGACATGCGCTTGGAAGAGGACGGCTTCATTACCATCGGCACCGGCGCCACCGATAACGGCATGGGCGTCGACACGATCCTGGCGCAGATTGCCGCCGAGGAGCTGGGCGTGGAGAGCTCGCTTATCGTGGTGCGCGGCGTGGACACCGACGTGTCGCCGTTCGATGCCGGCTCGTACGCGAGCTCGGGCACGTACGTGACAGGTCTGGCAGCCAAGAACGCTGCGACCGAGCTGCGTGAGAAGATCTGCGCCAAGGCCGCCCAGATGTGGGACGTGGACGCCGCCGATGTGGTCTTTGATGGCCAGTACGTGCGCCTGTCCGACGAGCGTGCCGCGCGCGAGCAGAACCGCTACCTTACGCTGCGCGACTTTGCCAACCTGTGCGTCAAGAACATCGCGGGCGGCGACGCGCTGACCTCGCACGCCTCTGCCTGCCTGCCCGTTTCGCCTCCGCCGTTTATGGCCGGCATTGCCGAGGTCGAGGTCGACAAGGCCACCGGCAAGGTGACTGTTGTGGATTATGCGGCGGCTGTCGACTGCGGCACCGTGATCAACGAGGCACTCGCGCGCGTCCAGGCCGAGGGTGGCATTGCCCAGGGTATCGGCCACGCGCTCTACGAGATTGTCGAGCACGACGATCGCGGCCGCCTGCGCACCGGCAACTTTATGAGCTACAAGCTGCCCACGCGCCTGGATATCGGCAGCATTCGCGTGGCCTTTGAGCCGAGCTACGAGCCGACGGGCCCGTTTGGCGCCAAGTCGATCGGCGAGGTCGTCATCAACACGCCGCTCGCCGCCGTTGCCTCGGCCGTGGCACACGCCACCGGCCACCAGGTTCGCTCGCTGCCGATCACGCCCGAGAAGGCCCTGCTGGGGGAGTAGCCGAGGCGACGCAGCCGCCGCTTTTTGCCGAGCCCGGGGAAACTGCAGCTCACTTTTCGACTGAATTGTGGGCTGCAGTTTCCGTTTGAGGCCCTTGGCGGAAAGTGCATCCCGGAATAGGGGCTCAAAACGGGTTGCAGTTTCCGGTTGATGGCTATAGCGGAAGCTGCATCCCATTCCGAGGCCCCAAGCCGGGACACGCTTTCCGGCGCATGGCCAGCACCGCCTGACTGCCGAGTCCTACCGAAGTTGCGGTGGAATAGGGACTGTTTTGGAGGACTGGAGCCCCAAACAGTCCCTATTCCACCGCAACTTATGAGATGGGGTGGCGTGCTCTATTGGCTTGCTCTCGTGGTGAGGTCGTGAGCCTGTAAAAGGTGTGCGTGCGCTTGCCGTTCGTATCTGCTATCATTCCAAGTCTGTGCGTTCATGCGGGCGTGGCGGAATTGGTAGACGCGCCAGATTTAGGTTCTGGTGGGATTCCCGTGAAGGTTCGAGTCCTTTCGCCCGCACCATCGCACCTGCGTCGGCCCTGGCCGTCGCGACACTTTGTTGCATAAAGGTACCAGCACCTCAGATAAGCTGGGCAGTATGAGGAGGAACGTGTTGAACATCACCGCTTCTGACGTCAAGGACGCCAAGCTCACCGCTACGGTCACCATCCCGGCCGCCGACGTCGACGCCGCGATCAAGAAGGCCTACAAGGACACCGCCAAGAAGTACCGCTTCCCGGGCTTCCGTGCCGGAAAGGCTCCCCGTCCGGTCATCGACTCCGCTCTTGGCGCCGAGGCTACCCTCGCTCAGGCCACCAACGACCTGATCGCCGCCAACGAGCCCGCCGTCCTCAACGAGCTGGACATCGTCCCCACCAAGAACGGTGACTACAAGGAGCTCGACCTCGCCAAGGATCACGAGGACTACACCTACACCGTCGAGTTCTCCCTGCGTCCTGCTGCCGAGCTCTCCTCCTTCGACGCCGTCGAGATCGAGATGCCCCCTGCGGAGGTCACCGAGTCCGAGATCAACAATCAGGTCGAGATGCTCCTCAACTACCGTGCCACCTTCGAGGACGTCGAGGGTCGCGCCGTCGAGGCCGAGGACTACGTCACCGTCGACCTCAAGGCCGTCGAGAACGCCGACAACTTTGCCGCCGAGGGCCGCATGCTCATCGCCGGTAGCGACAGCAACCCCAAGGAGTTCAACGAGGCCCTGATCGGCGCTAACGTTGACGACGTCAAGACCGTCACCTGGACCGACGAGGTCGAGGAGGGCGAGGAGGCCGAGACCCACACCGTCGAGGTCACCGTCAAGGGCATCAAGGTCCGCAACACCCCCGAGCTCACCGACGAGCTTGTCAAGTCCGACTTCGGCTTCGACAGCATCGAGGCCATGCGCGACGCCATCAAGATCGAGATCGAGCAGGACAAGGCTTCCCGCCTCCCGGCCGAGAAGGAGAACCGTTGCGTCTCCGCTCTCGCCGAGCGCCTGCAGCTCGACGAGATGGATGCCGACTACGAGCAGTCCGTCTTTGAGGAGCTTGGCCAGAACTTCCTGTCCAACCTCGCTGCCCGCGGCATGACGCTCGACACCTGGCTGCCCGCTTCCGGTCTGACCATGGAGCAGTTCATCGGCGACCTGCACAAGCAGGCCAACGACGTTGCCCGTGAGTCCCTGGCTCTGGACGCCCTCGCCCGCGAGCTCAAGATCGAGGTCACCGAGGACGACATCAACGCCGAGTTCGAGAAGGCCGGCGTCAAGGACGTCGAGGCTTCCAAGGCCGAGTTTATCGCCGATGGCCGCATGCCTGCCGTCCGCGAGTCCATCCGTCGCTCCAAGGCCGTCGACCACCTGGTCGAGAACGCCAACGTGACCGAGGTCGACGAGACCGCCAAGGACGCCGAGTAATTCTCGCCACCTTGCCCGCGAGCGCATTCGTGCGCCCGTGATGGGGTAAAGTTATACACCGGTTATCCGGTTGCTTCGTACGGTGCCAGCCAATGCATAGCATGCGGGCACCGTACGTTTATCTAGAACCAATTTGGTTCACAAGAGAGAAATGGAGATGCGTATGATCGCTAAGTTCGATTCCGCCCTCGTGCCATACGTTATCGAGCAGACACCGCGCGGCGAGCGCAGCTACGATATCTATTCGCGCCTGCTCAACGACCGCATCATCTTCTTGGGCGAGGAGATCAACTCCGTCAGCGCCAACCTGGTTGTTGCCCAGCTGCTGCATCTTGAGAGCCAAGATGCCGAGAAGGATATCTCGCTCTATATCAATTCGCCCGGTGGCGAGGTCTACTCCGGCCTGGCGATTCTGGACACCATGAACTTCATTAAGCCGCAGGTCTCCACCATTTGCGTCGGTATGGCTGCGTCTATGGCCGCCGTGCTGCTTTCGGCCGGCGCTAAGGGCAAGCGCTTCTGCCTGCCGCACTCCAAGGTCATGATTCACCAGCCCAGCGGCGGTGCCCAGGGTCAGCAGACCGAGATCGAGATCGTGGCCGAGGAGATCAAGAAGACCCGTCGCGAGCTCAACCAGATCCTGTCCGATGCCTCGGGCCAGCCCATCGAGAAGGTCCAAGCCGACACCGAGCGCGACAATTATCTGACTGCTGCCGAGGCCCTCGACTACGGCCTGATCGACCGTATCGTCACCTCGCGCGATCTCGCCGCGAAGGACGCCTAGGATGGCAGGTAACATGCAGGACAACTTTGACGAGAACGGCAACCCCATCCGCTGCTCCTTCTGCGGAAAAGAGCAGGGGCAGGTACGCCGTCTCGTAAAGGGCCCGACCAACATCTTTATCTGCGACGAGTGCGTCGCCGCCTGCTCCGAGATCTTGGAGGAGTCGCTGGCTTCGGACTTTATGGACGCCGCCCGCAACGGCAAGCTGCCGGGCTTCCTCAACGACCACGGTCAGGCTGCATCCCAGCCCGCCGTGGACCCCGAGACCGAGGGCTTTGAGCTCGAGGACGACCGCCAGGTCATCACGCACGTGCCGACGCCGCACGAGATCTATGACGAGCTTTCGGCCTATGTCATGGGTCAGGAGGACGCCAAGCGCGCCATGTCGGTTGCCGTGTACAACCACTATCGCCGCGTGATCGAGGGCGGTGCTGCGGTGTCTGCCTTTGATGACGACATGGGCTCGCAGTTCGATGACGATATGGACGAGGTAGAGCTCGCCAAGTCCAACATCCTGTTGCTCGGTCCTACCGGTACCGGTAAGACCCTGCTCGCCCAGACGCTCGCGCGCATCCTCGAGGTGCCGTTTGCCATCGCCGATGCCACCGCGCTCACCGAGGCCGGTTACGTGGGCGAGGACGTGGAGAACATCCTGCTCAAGCTCATCAATGCTGCCGATGGCGACATTGAGCGCGCGCAGGTGGGCATTATCTACGTGGACGAGATCGACAAGATCGCCCGAAAGGCCGAGAACCTCTCTATTACCCGCGATGTTTCGGGCGAGGGCGTTCAGCAGGCGCTGCTTAAGATTCTTGAGGGCACGGTGGCAAGCGTTCCGCCCACCGGCGGCCGTAAACATCCCCAGCAGGAGCTGCTGCAGATTGACACGACCAACATCCTGTTTATCTGCGGCGGAGCCTTTGTGGGCCTGGACAAGATCATCGCCGACCGCGTGGGCAACAAGGGTGTGGGCTTTAACTCCGAGATCGCCGGCCCCACCTCGGTCGACGAGAACGACCTGCTGCGCCAGGTGCTCCCGCAGGACCTCAACGCCTTTGGCATGATCCCCGAGTTTGTGGGACGTACGCCCGTCGTCACCCAGACGCAGGCGCTCGACGAGGACGACCTGGTGTCGATCCTGACTGAGCCCAAGAACGCCGTGGTGCGCCAGTACCGCAAGATGTTCCAGCTCGAGGACGTTGAGCTTGAGTTCGAGGACGCCGCCCTGCACGAGATCGCCCGCATGGCACTCGCCCGCAAGACCGGCGCCCGCGGCTTGCGCTCTATTTGCGAGGACGTGCTGCAGCAGACGATGTTCGACCTGCCCAGCGAGGAGGGCGTCGCCAAGGTCATCGTGACCGAAGCCTCCGTAAAGGGCGAAGAGCAGCCCCAGCGCATCTACGGTTAAACCAGCCAAAAACGTGCTTGCAAATAGCCTCCGACCACCCGCGGTCGGAGGCTATTTAATATATACTCAATAACCCCAACTACCTGTGTTATTCTGTGTGTTTGTTTAAAGTCTCAGCAAAGTCCATTCAGACTGAAGTAATCGATACCTAAGGGGAGGAATGTAGGCCCGATTTTCGTAGATTCCGCACGAGCCGAAGACCACTTAATGTGGTCTTCGTGCGAGCCAGGACTTGACCGAGCGAAAATCGGGCCTACATTCCTCCCCGACGGGCAAGGGAGAGATATATGGAAGAGATGCCCAAGAACTACGATCCGTCGACCAACGAGCCGGCGATCCTGCAGAAGTGGCTCGACGGCGGCTACTACAAGCGCCGTGAGGGCGTGGGCGACTGCACCGTCACCATTCCGCCTCCCAACGTGACCGGCAAGCTCCACATGGGTCACGCCACCGACGACTCCATCCAGGACGCCATCATCCGTATGGCCCGCATGCGCGGCAAGTCCACGCGCTGGGTGCTCGGCACTGACCACGCCGGTATCGCCACGCAGACCAAGGTCGACAAGAAGCTCAAGAGCGAGGGCATCAGCCGCCTGGAGATCGGTCGCGACAAATTTGTCGACGCTTGCTGGGATTGGACCCACGAGTACGGCGGCATCATCGTCGAGCAGATCAAGCGCATGGGCTGCTCCGTCGACTTCGATAACGAGCGCTTCACCATGGACGAGGACTACGCCCAGGCCGTGCGCAAGGTCTTCTGCGACTGGTACCACGACGGTCTGATCTACCGCGGCAAGCGCATCGTCAACTGGTGCCCCAACTGCACCACCGCCATCTCGGACGACGAGGCCGAGTATAAGGACGAGAAGGGCCACCTGTGGCACCTGCGCTATCCGCCTGTCTCTTATACACATCTCCGAGCCCACGAGACGGACTCC
>USPC01000013.1 GCA_900556605.1 uncultured Collinsella sp.
TCCGCACATGTGCGGATGAATGTGGGAGGTGTTCGGATAAAGTCGATAATCAAGGTTTGCGTTAGTTAGACGGGATATCGTCGGTCGCCCTCGCGCTGATGCGGTAGGTGCGGTACAGTTAACGGGTTACAGGCAGTGTTTACGCAAGGAGTACACGAGCACATGGCTGATTCCCAGACTGCAACCTCCGCGCCCGAGTTTAAGAGCGCCCACTTTATCGGTATCGGCGGCGCCGGCATGAGTGGCATCGCCCTCGTTCTTCACGAGCGCGGTTATGCCGTTACCGGCTCCGACCTTAAGACGTCACGTTATATTCGCCAGCTTACCCGCGCTGGTGTGAAGGTGCATGTGGGCCATGAGGCCGCCACGATCGACGAGGTCAAGCCCGACGTGGTTGTTGTCTCCACCGCTATTCCGGAGTCCAACCCCGAACTCGTGTGCGCTCGCGAGCTTGGTATTCCCGTGTGGCCCCGTGCCAAGATGCTCTCTGCTTTGGGCCACGGCTACACCACCGTCGCTGTTGCCGGCACGCATGGCAAGACCACCACGTCTTCGATGTGCGCCACCATGCTCGACCGCATGGGCCTGGATCCGAGCTTCTTGATCGGCGGCATCGTCGAGGGCTATGACACGAACGGCAAGAACGGCTCGGGCGACTACTTTGTCGCCGAGGCCGACGAGTCCGACAGCTCCTTCCTGTTCCTGAACCCCAACGTGGTCATTGTGACCAACGTCGAGGCCGACCACCTCGATCACTACTCGGGTATCGAGGAGATCGAGGCAACTTTCGCCAAATTCATGAGCCTGGTGGGCGAGGACGGCACCGTCATCGTCTGCGGTGAGGACCCGCATCTGGTCGAGCTCGCCAAGTCGACGGGCCGTCACGTGCTTTCCTACGGCTTTGCCGAGAGCAACGACATCGTCTGCATGCACCCGGATGTCAAGGGCATCCAGAGTGACTTTATCGTTCGCTTTGAGGATGGCACTGAGCATGCCGTGGAGATCAAGGGCAATCCCGGTCGCCACAACATGCTCAACGCCACGGCGGTGCTCACCGTCGCCCATGTCCTGGGCCTTGACATCGACGCCGCCGCCAAGGCGCTCTCGAGCTTTGAGGGCGTCCGCCGTCGCTTTACCCACGTGGGCGATATCGATGGCATCACCGTGGTCGATGATTACGGCCATCACCCCACCGAGATCAAGGCGACGCTTGCTGCCGCTTCGTCGCTGGGCTACAAGCATGTCGACGTCGTGTTCCAGCCGCACCGTTATTCGCGTCTGCAGGCCCTGTGCGATGACTTTGCCGATGCATTTGCCAATGCCGATAAACTGCTGCTGATTGATGTGTTCTCGGCTGGCGAGATGCCCATTCCGGGTGTTACCTCTAAGATGCTCGCCGATACCGTGCGCGCCAAGCATCCTGGCAAGGAGGTCGCGTACTGCTCCAGCCGTCTTGAGCTCAATCAGGAGCTCGAGCAGATGGTGGGCGAGGGCGACTTGCTGCTCACTATGGGTGCCGGTGACGTTACGACCGTCGGCCCCGAGTTTATCGAGTATTTGACTGCCAAGAAAGACGCTTAAGTCTAATGGGTCTGTTTAACGCCGTCATGGCGCTCTCGGGCATGATCGACACGGATGTGATCGAGGACGAGCGCCTTGCGCGTCATACGAGCTATCGTATCGGCGGCAAGGCTGACCTCTTTGTGACGTGCCATAGCTATCATGCCCTCCGCCGCGCCGTGGCGGTGCTCGATCGCGAGCAGGTGCCGTGGGTCATCATCGGCAAGGGCTCCAATCTGCTGGTTGCCGATGGCGGTTATCGCGGTGCCGTCATTTCGCTCGGACGTGAGTTTCAGCGCACGGTTGTTGCCGATGACGGTTGTACGCTGACGGTCGGTGCGGGCGTGATGTTTGCGCGCCTGGTCAACGATGCCCTGTCGCGTAGCCTCTCGGGCCTTGAGTTTGCCGTTGGCATCCCTGGGTCGGTCGGCGGTGCGATATCTATGAATGCCGGCACACGGACCGAATGGATTGGCTCGCTGGTTGAGGATGTCGTAACGTTTGACCCGGCATCCGGTATCAAGCATTATGCGGGGTCCGAGATCACTTGGGGCTACCGCGAATGTAGCCTTCCCCGCAATGAGATCATCCTCGAGTGCGTGCTCAAACTTAAACCGGCACCCAAGGCCGACATTCGCGAGCGCATGGAGCGGTACCTGACGAGGCGCAAGCGTACGCAGCCCATGGGTCGCGCATCCTGCGGGTCGGTCTTTCGCAACCCGCCCGATGCGAGTGTGGGCAAGCTTATCGAGGATTGTGGATTAAAGGGTTTTTCGATTGGCGGCGCGGAAGTTTCGCCCGTTCACGCTAATTTTATCGTTAATAACGGAACTGCCTCGGCCGATGACGTTGCCGCGGTTATCAGACATGTGCACGGAAAGGTGAGGGAGGCGTATGGCATCGAGCTCAGACCGGAAGTTAAATTCCTCGGCTTCTAGAGCATCGAAACCCACCTTCCGCCGCGCCGGAGGGCGTTCCGGCGCGCCTGCCAAACCTCAACGCAATACCGTCGCGCACTCTAAGTCTGTCGGGCATGCTCGACAGACCAGTTGTCCGGTTGTCGGCTCGCAGCTCGGCAATCGTCCGGCCGCAAAAAAGTCCTCGCGTCCCTCGCTGACGTCAAAGCCTGTTATGGGCGCCAAGCCTGCCCGTCCCATGGCAACTCCTAAGCCCTCGACGGGAACTAAGGCGGCGCGTCCGGGTCGCACGCTTGGCGCATCGAAACCGCGCTCGCTGACATCGGTGCCGGCTACCGCCAAGAAGCCTTCGGGTAAAAAAGGCGTCAACCCGTTGTCTTCACTTGGGGCGATGGCAAATAAAACGTCAGACGCCGCTTCTCTCGTTACAGGCAAAGGCAAAATCGTGGGCGGCGTTCTGGCCGTCTTGGCCGTGCTCGTCGTCGTTGCCGTCGTGGTGATCAACTCTGGATTGTTTACCGCCACTGATATTCAGATTCAAGGCAGCGAGCATGTGACGAAGCACGATGCTATCCAGCTGATCGATTTGCCCGAGGGAACGTCGCTTTTTAACGTCGATCCCGACCAGATTACCGAGGACCTCAAGCAGAACCCGTGGGTCTCGGGCGTGGATGTCCAGCGTCAGTTCCCGCATACGCTCATCATTACGCCTATGGAGCGCAAGGTCATCGCAATTGCCTATATCAGCTCCGATGACCTTGCCTGGGCCATCGGGGATGATGACACCTGGATCGCCCCGCTGTCGACGTCGGTCGAAGTGGATGACCAGGGCAACGTCATCACGACGGGGCAGGGCTCAAATACCCTGACCGGCATTGATGCCGCGCTGGCGCTCGCTAAGCACTATGGCGCGGTGTTGTTGACTGATGTCTCGGCGGATGTCGCTCCGGTTTCCGGCCAGGCGGTGAGCTCCAAGGCCGTTAAGGCTGGCTTGGATTATGTGCGTGGTTTTTCGAGCGAGTTCTTGGGACAAGTCAAGGATATTTCCACGCCTTCGGTCGAAGCCATCTCGGCAAACCTCAATAACGGCATTGAGGTGTCGCTGGGCGATTCGAACGATATCGTCAAGAAGGAGCGCGTAGTCACCAAGCTGCTTTCGCAGGTAGAGGGCGTAACGTATATCAATGTGCGCTCTCCGGGTAACTATACATTTAGGAACGCTCCGACCTCGTAGCGCTGGTTGATGCTTTGTTGAGGGGCCATACCACGCCGTTTATCTGGTTTGTTTGGTTTTCACGGTCAATTATTTGACTGATACGTTCATAATGTGCAAACATAATACGGTTTACCTTTGCATTTACTTTCAACCTGAAGGTTAATGTGCGCAGGGGTCGACCCATGCTATGGCTATAACCTTTGTTCGGAGGACCGACATGCACGAGACAGAGATCAACAACTACCTTGCCGTCATTAAGGTGGTCGGCGTCGGCGGCGGCGGTACCAACGCGGTCAATCGAATGATCGAAGAGGGCATCCGCGGCGTCGAGTTTGTTGCCATCAACACCGATGCTCAGGCACTCGCGATCTCTGATGCCGATATCAAGGTGCACATCGGCACCGACCTTACCCGCGGCCTGGGCGCCGGCGCCAACCCCGAGGTTGGCCGCAAGGCTGCCGATGAGTCCCGCGACGACATTGCCGAGGCGCTCGCTGGCGCCGACATGGTGTTCATCACCTGCGGCGAGGGCGGTGGCACCGGTACCGGCGCCGCTCCCATCGTTGCCGATATCGCGATGAACGAGGTCGGTGCGCTGACCGTCGCCGTCGTGACCAAGCCCTTCACCTTCGAGGGCCGCAAGCGCAAGAAGAGCGCCGAGGAGGGTATTAAGACCCTCTCCGATTGCGTCGACACCATGATCGTCATCCCTAACGATAAGCTGCTTGACATCGCCGAGAAGAAGACCACCATGCTCGAGGCCTTCGCGATTGCCGATGGCGTCCTTTCCCAGGGCACCCAGGGCATCACCGACCTTATCACCGTCCCCGGTATCATCAACTTGGACTTCGCCGATGTTAAGACCATCATGAAGCAGGCCGGTACCGCCATGATGGGTATCGGTACCTCTTCTGGGGATACCCGTGCCGTCGACGCTGCCCAGCAGGCCATCTCCAGCCCGCTGCTCGAGAGCTCCATCGATGGTGCCACGCGCGTGCTGCTCTCCATCGCCGGTTCCAAGGACCTGGGCATCCAGGAGATCAGCGACGCCGCCGACGTTGTCGCCAACGCCGTCGACCCCGAGGCCAACATCATCTTCGGTACCGTTGTTGACGAGTCCCTGGGCGATCAGGTGCGCATCACCGTCATCGCTACGGGCTTCTCCGACTCCAACGTCAACCGTCAGGACGAGCTCTTTGCTGCTCAGCAGTCTCAGAGCAAGGCCGCTGCCTCCGCTGAGCCGCAACGCACCGCTCCGGCCACCAGTCCGGCTCAGGCCGCTCCGACCCGCAACGTTGGTGGCACCGAGCTTCCTAACTTCGGCAACGATCAGTTCGAGCTTCCCGACTTCCTGAAGCGCGGTAGCTTCTAGTTCGTTTTTCTCAACGACTTGCAAGGGGTGCGTCCGATTGGGCGCGCCCCTTTTTTGTTGTGTTTCGCCTTTGTAAACGAAAGCCTCCAATCTCCTTACGTTCCCTTTACGTTTGCTCCTTACCGCTGCGGGTATCCTTTTTGATGAAGTATGCAGCCGTATGGCACGGACTGCTGCGGCGTCGCCGCAATACTTGTGTTATTAGGAGGCTTTAGTATGGCAGCACGTGCGGACAACGTTTCGCGTGTCGACCATGATGGAGTTACGTTGGTGGAGGGCGCGACATCCGATGTTCGCTTTGCCTTCACCGAGCGCGCCGGTGGTGTTTCCGAAGATGCGTACTCCTCACTCAACTTGGGCTCGCATGTTGGCGATGACCCCTTTGCTGTTCAAGAAAATCGTCGTCGCGCGCTCGAGGCTATGGGTGCCGCCGAGTGCGAGCACAACCTGCTCGTTCCCAATCAGGTCCATGGTGATCATATCGTTGCGGTGACCTCGAACGGCGCCGATGACCTTGAGGACGTCCGCGAGCAGATTGCCGAGGGCTGCGATGCCATCGTCTGTACGGCGCATAACGTACCCGTGCTACTTTGCTTTGCCGACTGCGTTCCCGTGGTGCTGGTGGCCCCTGGCGGATTTGCCGTGGTGCACTCCGGCTGGAAGGGCACGATTGCACGTATTTCCGCCAAGGCGTGCCAGGCGCTTTGCGATGCTGCCGGCTGCGATGCAAGTGACATCTCGGCCTATATCGGCCCCCATATCTTGGGTGACGAATATGAGGTATCCCAGGAACTCATGGATCGCTTTGCCGCCGAGTTCTCGTGCATCGATGCGAGCACCTCTCGCATGCTCAATCTTTCCGCTGCCATTTGCGAGGCGCTGGTAGATGTCGGTGTCGACGCGGATAATATCGTGGATACCCAGCTTTCGACCGTGCGTCAGAACGACCGCTTTTATTCCTACCGTAACGAGAACGGCACCTGTGGGCGCCATGCTGCGATCGGCGTGATGCTATGAGAAAGATCGTATCGGTCCTGAGCGTCGCTGTGCTTACGCTTACGCTGTGCGCCTGTTCTTCGGGATCTTCTACCTCTTCCATTACCGTCGCTGGCTCCACGACTTGCCTTCCTATCGCCGAGATTGCGGCCGAGGGTTTTAAGGAGGAGACCGGCATCGACGTGCTCGTTTCCGGTTTGGGTTCTTCCGCTGGCATCGAGGCCGTCAGCGCCGGCACGGCCGAGATCGCCAGCTCCTCCCGTGGACTCAATGCCGACGAACAGGATCTGGGCCTGACTCCCATCGTCATTGCCCACGACGGTATTGCGGTCATCGTGAACGACGACAACCCCGTCGATAACCTCTCGACCGAGCAGCTCCGCGATATCTACGCCGGCAAGATTACCAATTGGAAAGAGGTCGGTGGCGAGGACCTGAGGATTCAGGTTATCAACCGAGATGAGGCGTCCGGCACGCGTGAGGCCTTTCGTACCATCGTGATGGACGGCACCCCGTTCGATCGCCGCTCGGCCGTTCTTTCGGGCACGGGCCAGGTGCGCGACGTGGTATCTCGTTCGCGCGGTGCCATTGGCTACATTTCGCTGGGCTTCGTCGATAGCCTCAACGCCAAGACCTCGGTCAAGGCCGTCTCGGTCAATCATGTTGAGGCGTCCGAGAAGACGGTCGCGAGCGGCGGCTATCCCATCTCGCGCGACCTTTACTTCTTTGTGAAGGGTGCGCCTTCGCAGCAGGCGCAGGATTACATCGACTACGTGACGTCCGAAAAGATGGACAAGCAGATTCGCGAGGCGGGCTTTATCCCCGTCACCAACGACGAGAAGGGGAGTGAGTAGCATGGAAGCACAGGAAAACTCCCAGACTGAGCAGAATGTTCAGACGCCCAAGAAGCGCGAGCTGGCGCTCGTATCGCGCAGTACCTATATCAAGGAGAAGGCGCTGCAGTGGATCTTCTTTGCCTGCGCGTTCTTGGCGGTCGTTACCGTCATCCTGATTTTTGTCTTTACCACGTACTCGGCGCTGCCCGTCTTTACCGACATCGGTCTGGCGGACTTCTTTAGCTTTACGTGGGCGCCCTCTGAGGGCCACTACGGCATCATGTCGCTGCTTGCCGGCTCAGGTCTGGTGACCGTCGGTGCGCTCGCCATGGGCGTGCCGCTAGGTGTGGGTACGGCCGTATACCTGGTCGAGATCGCCGGCAAGCGCGTGCGCAAGCTCATCAGCCCTGCCGTCGACCTGCTGGCCGGCATCCCTTCTATCATCTACGGCTTTTTCGGCATGATCATCATCCGCCCGTTTATCGCACAACTGACCGGCGGTCTTGGTTTTGGTGCGCTGACAGCGTGGTTCGTGCTTGCTATCATGATCGTCCCTACCATCACCACGCTCACCATCGATGCTCTCAATTCCATTCCCATGGGCATTCGCGAGGCATCGTATGCCATGGGTGCTACTAAGTGGCAGACCATCTATAAGGTCGTGCTACCTGCCGCCAAGCTGGGTATCGTGGATGCCATCGTGCTGGGTATGGGCCGTGCCATCGGCGAGACCATGGCCGTGCTCATGGTCGTGGGTAACGCCCCGGTTATTCCCGACAGCATTGCGAGCCCCATCTCGACGCTCACGAGCCAGATTGCGCTCGACATGAGCTATTCCTCGGGTCTGCACCGCTCGGCGCTGTTCGGCATGGGCGTGGTCCTGTTTATCATCTCCGCCACGCTGGTGGGCATCGTCCGTCTGATTTCCAAGAAGAAGAGGGGGTAGGCTATGTCCGATTCCGTTGACACGACGGTCGATACGACCTCGTCGCGCGAGCGCATCAAGCGTGCCCTTTCCCACGGCAAGAAGGGCCGCATCAACAAGGACCTGTCCAACAAGATCATGCTTGGCGTGTTTCGTGCCGCTGCCTACATCACCATGCTGGTGCTGGTCGCTATCATCGCCTACGTGGTCATTAACGGCCTGCCGCATATCTCGCTCGACTTTATCTTCGGTTGGCCCCAGGGCGTCAACGCCGAGGGCGGAATTTGGCCTACGATCGTCTCGACCGTCTACGTGACGGCGCTCGCCATGCTTATCTGCACGCCGATCGCTGTGCTGGCAGCCGTCTATCTGGCCGAGTACGCCAAGCAGGGCAAGGTCGTCGAGCTCATTCGCTACGCTGCTGACGCTTTGGCCTCGGTGCCCTCCATCGTTATGGGCCTGTTTGGCTACGCCTTGTTTGTCGAGGCCATGGGCCTGGGCCTTTCGATGGTCTCGGCCGCTCTGGCACTCGCGCTCTTGATGCTTCCCATCGTCATGCGCACCACCGAAGAGGCCATTCGCGCCGTTCCGCGCTATATCCGTTGGGGCGCGTACGGCCTGGGCGCCACCAAGTGGCAGGTTGTCTCCAAGATCGTGCTTCCTTCTGCCTTTGGCCGTATTGCCACGGGCATCGTCCTTGCCATCGGCCGTGCCATTGGCGAGACCGCGGTGGTGCTCTACACCATGGGCCAGGCCATCAATCTACCTATTTCGCCGCTCGATTCCGGCCGCCCCATGACGGTTCACCTGTACCTGCTTGCCAACGACGGCATCAACATGAACGCAGCCTACGGCACCGCGCTCTTGCTGATGGTGATCATTCTGGCCTTCAACCTGTTTGCGCGCTTCCTGTCGCGCAAGCGTCGCTAGTTAAGGAGTCCCATGTCCGTTTATCAGTCCGCTCCCACGTTGGAGCAAGCGGCCATTACGGCCAAGGATTTCAACTTTTGGTACGGTGACTTTCATGCGCTGACGGGGCTTGACCTCAACATCGCCAAAAACGCCATCACCTCCTTCATTGGCCCTTCGGGCTGCGGCAAGTCGACGTTTTTGCGCTGCATCAACCGCATGAATGACCTGATTGAGGGTACGCGCGTCGAGGGCACCATGACGCTTGACGGCAACGATATCTATGCCGAGGGTGTCGACCCGGTCGATCTCCGTCGTCGCGTGGGCATGATCTTTCAGCAGCCCAACCCGTTTCCTAAATCCATCTACGAGAATGTCGCCTTTGGCCCTCGTCTGCAGGGCGTGACTAGCAAAAGTGACCTCGATGACATCGTGGAAGAATCGCTCAAGCGCGCCAACCTCTGGAAAGAGGTATCCAATCAGCTCAACAAGGATGGTTTGGCGCTCTCGGGCGGTCAGCAGCAGCGTCTGTGCATCGCGCGCGTGCTTGCGGTGCAACCCGATGTCCTCCTGATGGACGAGCCCTGCTCCGCCATCGACCCCACGTCCGTCTCTAAGGTCGAGGATCTGATGGCCGAGCTGGCGCCCGAGATGACGATCATCATCGTCACGCATTCAATGCAGCAGGCAGCTCGTATTAGCGACTACACCGCATTCTTCTTGCAGGAAGTTGCCGGCGAGCCCGCCACGCTCATCGAGTATGGTCAAACCGACGCGATCTTCACCAGTCCGGTGGACTCGCGGACGGAAGACTATATCACCGGCCGCTTTGGCTGATCGGTGCGACTAGTCCCAAGCTGATCGGACCTGGTCCGGTGTGTATTCACTGTGCGGGCGGCATGACCGCACCCAACTGATTGGAGTGAACCATGCGCAAACTGTTTTCCCGTCAGCTCGTCGAGGCCCGTCACGAGATGCTGAGCATCTATGAGGCCGTCGATCTGGCCCTCCACGATGCCGTGAGGGCCTATGTGACCGACGACCGCAAGCTCGCCACTAAGACCAAGAAGCGCACGCTTTCGATTGACGCGCGCTGCGCCAACCTGGAGGCCGTCTGCTACAACCTGATCGCCACGCAGTCGCCGGTCGCCTCCGACTTCCGCCTGCTTCAGACGATCATCTACGTCGACTTTAACCTGCAGCGCATGACCGATAAGGTCCGCCAGATCTGCCGCGCCACGCGTCACATGGTCAAGGCCGACATCTCGCTGTCCAAGGAGCTTGTCGGCACGGTCGAGGCCGAGGCTGAGGCCGTCTACCAGGTGCTGGGCTCTTCGCTTTCCGCGCTCGTCACCAATGATATGTCCATCATCTGCAACTTGGCCGTCGAGGACGAGCCAGTGCACGCCGCCTACGAGAAGTTTTTCCGCACCTTTAACCGTATGGATACGGGCGACTTTATGGACGACGACAGCAACTATGACGACCTGCGCCGCGCTATCATGGTTTCGCACTACCTCGATCGCATCGCTTCGATTTCCATCGATGCCGCTTGCCGTCTGACCTTCCTGTTGACTGGTCAGCGCATGAATGCCGGCGATATCGCCCGCACTGATGAGGATGAGCTCGAGAGCATGCGTGTGCCTTCGGGCGAGGGTGTTATCATGAGGCCCGCCGTCGACGCGCGCTACGTTGCCAAGGTGCCCGTTAACGAGGTCAGCGAGGGTCTTCGCTACCTGCTCGATCATCTTGAGGATGAGGACGATGGCGAGGACGACGAGGAGTAAGTAACCCCGTTCGTCGAAAGATTGTAAATACCTAAGTGAGCGCGGCCTTGCACATGCGGGGCCGCGCTCTTGCGTTAGCATGGGACTACTTGTTTGGCTGTCAGCGGAGGCGATTAGCAATGGATAACTATTTGGACTTGATGCGCGCTCGCCGCGAGCAGATTCTGGAACGTTTTTATGCGGCGCTCGATCGCGCAGGCCGTCCCCACGACGCCGCGTGCCTCATTGCCGTGTCCAAGACCGTTGGTGTCGATGAGACCGTTGCCGCCATCCAGGCGGGGTATCGCCATTTTGCCGAGAACCGCCCGCAGGAGCTGGTTCGCAAGCTCGCGGGTCTGGCGGAGCATCCGGAGCTGCCCGAGGTGCGCTTCGATATGATCGGCAACCTGCAGACCAATAAGATCAATGCGGTGCTGGGCTCAGCCGAGCTGATTCACTCGGTGGGTTCGCTGCATCTGGCGCAGGCGATCTCGAGCCGTGCTGTCCGCAAGATTGAGGCAGGCGAGCTCGCCGGCCCCCAGCGTGTGCTCATTGAGGTCAATGTGAGTGGTGAGGAGTCGAAGGGAGGCTTTTCGCCCGATGAGATTCGCGCCGCCGCGGGTGAGCTTGCGGAACTTGAGGGAATTTGCGTACAGGGGCTTATGACTATGGCGCCCCGGGGGAATAAGGATGTGGCACGCCGCACCTTTGCGGGGCTTCGTGAGCTGAGGGATGAGCTGGAGGCGGCGCATCCCGATTTGAACCTGCCTGAGCTTTCCTGCGGCATGAGCGAGGACTTTGAGCCTGCCCTTGAGGAGGGCTCTACGCTCGTTCGCCTGGGCAGGGTAGTATTTAGCCCGGAGTTTGCAGTAAAATAAGGCTCTGAAGTGCGCACTGATTATCGGGGCGCCTGCACTAAACCGCGAGAGGACACAACCATGGGCTTCCTTGACGAGATTAAAAATAAGATGCACCTGGGCGGCCAGCAGGGTTACGACCAGGGTTATGGCCAGGACGACGACTACGGCTACGATGACGGCTATGACGATAGTTATCAGGGCAACGGCTACAGCGGTGCTTCGGGCGAGGGCTTCTACACCCAAGACGAGCCGAGCAACGGCCTGCTTGGTCAGACGCGCCGCGGTGAAGCTGAGTCGGTTGCCGTGTATACGCGCTCCGGTCAGTTGGTCGGCGATGACTCCCGCCACGCCACGACGTATAACCCGCCTTCGCGCTCGCAGGACAGTGTTGCGAGCGGTTATCGTCCTGGTGCCTATGACACGCCGTCGAGCTACGCCGAGAACACCCGCGCCCGTGCCGCCGCTGCGCCTACGCCTGCACCGAGCGATGCCTCGGCCTATGCGAGCAATATCATCAACGCCACGCCGCAGCTGCCGGCCTATGTCCTGCGCCCCGAGAGCTATGACGACGTGGAGACCGTGGTGCGCCGCGTTCGCACCAAGCAGCCTGTCGCACTGATTTTTGTGGGCGTACGCACCGAAGTTGCCAAGCGCGTCTTGGACTTCTCTTACGGCTTTGCCTGCGGTCTGGGTGCCACGGTCAAGGAAGTGGGCGACCGCGTGTTCATGGTGCTGCCCGCCGGTTGCGAGGTCAAAGATTCCGATCTCAAGAAGCTTCGTGCGGACGGCTACCTCAAGTAAAGACAAGACGAGGAGATTCCCATCAACATCTACACTATCGTCCAGCTGGTCAACACGCTGTTCAACTTCTATTCTACGCTCATTGTCGTCTACTGCTTTATGACGTGGATTCCCATGAAGCAAGGTGGTTTGCTTCAGGATATTGCCGCGGTGCTTGATAGCGTGTGCGGTCCGTGGCTTAACCTGTTCCGTCGTTTCATCCCGCCGATGGGCGGTATCGATTTTTCGCCGGTCGTTGCGATTATTGCGTTGCAGTTGGTGCAGAGGCTGGTTCTGCAGCTTCTTATAGGTATACTCGTGTAGAACTGACTTAGTAACTTACGTCGGGCGTGTAGCGCCGAGGCGATGAAAAAGGAGACTTGTTATGGCTATTACCCCTGCAGACATCCAGGCTCAGACTTTCTCTGAGGCCAAGCGTGGCTACGATCCTGCCGAGGTCGACGTCTTCTTGGAGACGCTGTCTTCCGAGGTTGACGCTATGCTCGCTAAGATCGTTGACCTTAAGGGTCGTCTGACTGCTACCGAGCAGCAGCTTGCCGATGCACAGGCTCAGCTTGCCCAGGCTCAGGATACCGCCGACCAGGCCGTTCCTGCCGCCCCCGTGGCTGCTCCCGCCCCTGACTTCTCCGCTCAGGAGCGCCAGATTTCCGCTGCCCTGATCGCTGCCCAGCAGACCGCTGAGACCATCGTCAACGATGCCAATGAGAACGCTGAGCGCATCCGCAACGAGGCTGACGCCAAGGCCCGCGAGGTTATCCGCCAGGCTCTGACCGAGAAGCAGGCCGAGCTCGAGGAGATCGATCGTCTCAAGGCTTCCCGTGAGGAGTTCAAGGCCGAGTATCTCAAGCTCATCCAGCACTTTATGGACGATGCCCAGAACTCCTTCCCGGCCGATCTGATGGCCTCTACGCCGGTCGGTTCTGCCGCTTCTCCTGCGGTGACTGTTCCCGCCGAGCCGCTGCCCGTCGCTGACCCGGTTGTCCCCGTGGCCGATCCCTTCGCTCCGATCGACAACTTCGCTGCCGACGACCTGGATTAACATTCGGCCTACAATTTAGTGCCTAGAAAGGACCCGCAGCTTGCGGGTCCTTTTTTATGACTGTGCCGGGGTGCGTAACATAAAAACCGAGCCCTGCACATAGTGGCGCAGAACTCGGCGAACGGGTGAGCGGTCAAGGGTAGGTTTTAAGGCATGTCCCAAAAATCTACTTGAGGAGGAAGTCGGAGAGGGGAATGGTGCGGGCCTCGCGATGCTCGGGATCGGCGATGTGGTCGGCGGGATAGCCACAGACGAGCATGTGATAGGGATAGACGCCCTTGGACAGATTGAACTGCTCTTGTGCCACCTCAGGCTTAAAATGGCATACCCAGCACGTTCCCAGGCCCTGCTCGGTGGCCTCCATCATCATCTGATCACACACGATGGACGTATCGATTTCACTGGAATTCATCTGGTCATACGGGCGCACCCAAGCGTCATCGGTAACGCTGCAAATAAGGAAAACAAGCGGAGCCCCAAAGATAGACCCATCACGAGCAAACCGAGGCTGACAAGCAGCAGCCTTCTCCAGAAGCTCAGGCGTATCCAACACCATCACACGGGTTGGATGATTATTACAAGCAGAAGGAGCAATGCGCCCAGCCTCAACAATGGCATCCACCACAGCCTGCTCCACAGGATGGTCCTCAAACAAACGACAAGAATACCGAGACCGAGCCAGATTCAAATACGACATACAAGCCCTCCAACAATTTAATAACGAAATAAAAGATAACCAAAGGTTACCCAGAGTAACATCCAGCCAAACGCTCAGCGCTGCCCAAAGTCATGACTGATGCCAAAGGCGCTTTCAGCCAAAGCTACCGTGCATTCCGCCTATTAGCCAAGGTTTCCAATGGTGGTACGCAAGGCGAAGGCCCGGCACCTATTTACTTTCGAACGACTCTGCCGTGCAGCCGGAGTGAGAAAGCAAATAGGTGCCGGGCCTTCGCCGCCGGGACGCGTACCCCCAATTAACTGTTCTTCATGACAATCGAATCCACGACATCGGCCACATTCTCACAGCAGTCGGCGCAGTACTCCAGGAAGGCGTACACGTCACGCCAGGCGATGACCTCGAGCGGATCCTTGCCGTTAACGTGCAGGTTGCGCATGGCGTTGATATAGAGCTCGTCGGCCTCGGACTCGATGGTGTTGATCTGGATGACCAGCTCGCGCAGCGTTTTGGACTTGCGGTAGTTGGGAAGCTCGATCATAAGGTCCTTCATGGCGCGGCAGGCATCGGTTACCTTGTGAGCGATGACGATGGCATCGGGGTGGATGCTCTGGATGTTGGTGAAGTAGACGCGTTGCACGACGCCCTCGATACGATCGAGCACGGTGTCGAGCGAGCAGCTCATCAGGTCCAGATCCTCGCGCTCAAGCGGGGTGATAAAGGCAGTGAGCAGGGCGTCTTCGAGCTCATGGTGCTTCTTGTCTGCCGCATGCTCAATCGCATGCATCTTATCGAGCATGTCATGGATTTGCGTGGGGTCGAAGTTCTCAAAAATCTTGGTGAGCAGCTCGGCTGCCTGAACGGCGAGGTCAGCGCAAGCGACGTAGTTGTCAAAGTAGAACGAATCGGGTTTCTTTGCCATGGGTGGGTCCTTTCGAGGCGAAGACGGGTGGGCGAGGTAATGCAGTCCGGATGGACGTTCGGTTTGACTAGAGGAACATCATGAACAGCTTGGCCATGACAAAGCTGATGAGTCCGCAGGCGGGGAAGGTGAAGAACCAGGTGAACATCATGTCCTTGACGACACCGAAGTTGATGGCCGAAAGGCGCTTGACGGCACCGACGCCCATGATGGCGCAGGTCTTGATGTGGGTGGAGGACACGGGGATGCCGGTAAGGGTGGCAAGCAGCAGGTTTGCGGCGCCCGCCAGGTCGGCGGAGAAGCCCTGGTACTTTTCGAGCTTGACCATGCTCTGGCCGACGGACTTGATGATGCGCTCGCCGCCCACGCTGGTGCCGATACCCATAGTGGCCGAGCACAGCAGCATAATCCAGATGGGGATGCCTGCATCGCCGACGCTCGTCTGGCCGCTGGCAAAGGCCACGCCTAAAAAGAGCACGCCGATGAACTTCTGTCCATCCTGCGCGCCGTGCATAAAGCTCATGGCCGCAGCGCTCGCGATCTGAGCGTATTTAAAGAAGACATTGGCACGTCGCCTGTTGGCGGCGGCGAAAAGAATCGAGACGAGCTTGCACAGGACCCAGCCCATGACAAAGCCCAGGCCGATGGAGAGCGCCAGGCCGTAGATGACCTTCATCCACTCGTGGACGTTGACGCTGCTCGCACCGCCGAGGGCGATGGCGGCACCGGTCAGGCCGGCGATAAGGCTGTGGCTTTGCGAGGTGGGGATGCCAAAACGCGACGCTGTGGCGCCGTAGACGACGATGGAGAACAGCGCCGCGCATAGGCAGGCGAGCGCCATGGTGCTGTTTCCGCCAAAGTCGACGATATGTGAGATGGTGTTGGCGACGCTCGCGTTAAAGTGCGTCATGATGAGCACGCCGAGGAAGTTGAATGCGGCGCTCATGAGAATGGCGGCGCGGGCGGGCATGCAACGCGTAGTGACGCAGGTCGCGATGGCGTTGGGCGCGTCGGTCCATCCATTGACGAAGATGGCGCCCAACGCGAGGATCACGGTGACGGCAAGGACTGGGTTCGACACAATTTGGCCGAGGAAGGTTGAGAACGTTACGTCCATATATGGGCTTTCTCGAAGTTTGCAGACACGTTACAAAAACATGATAAATCATATCACCTCCTGCGGGTCTCTTTACCGAGTTCTGATGGGAGAAGTGAACTTTTTGGCACTAAAATTGAATATTAGCCCTGTTGACCGCGGGTGTTCTTTTTGCTAACACGCCATGCGGACACGTGCGATTACTACGACACTCCAAAACCACAGTCTGTTCGCTTTACAACATGCAAACATGCGTTCGATAATAGGAGGCATGGAATATCGACAGACAGACGGCAAAACTCGGCGCGTACACAAGCAGTATGTGGACGTCGTGGCTCGCATCCTCGCGGGCGGACAAGTCGTGCCGGTCACCGTCTGCTGGGTCGACGGACGTTGTTTTACAATCGATGAAATTATCTCGACCACCGGGTTTGGCCTGACGGTCCACGGCATCCGTACGGCGACCTATAAGGTGCGTTTTGGCGGGCACGCGACCGAGTTGTATCTGGAGGACCAGACGCGCGAGCGGGCGGACGGCTCGCAGGCACACGCGATGCGTTGGTGGGTCTGGGCCTTTGATCGCACGCTCGAGGGCGAGCGCCGTAGGTAAGGACGTACGGCATTTGGGTACAATGACAGGAATCTTGTCACCTGCTGCGCCGTCTTTCACGGCGCTTTTTGAAAGGACGAACCTATGAACGATATCCAGGGCTATCAGAACGGCCCCGTCGAGAGCGGCGCAAGCCGCGCCAAGGAGATGTTGCCGCGCGCGTACAATCTCGCCATGTCTGCTCTGATCTTCTTGGGCTTTTGCGCCATGGGCGCCGGCGCCTACTTTACGAGCACCATGTCGTTTGCGCGCATGATGATGAGCGGCGCCGCCTTGCCGCTGGTCTTTGGCTCGTTTATTTTGACCATCGTCGGCATGGTCATGATGTCGGCCGCCGCCAGCAAGCAGTCCGTGGGCCTGTCCCTTGTGGGCTACGTAATCTTTGCGAGTACCTTTGGCCTGACCGCGTCGTTTGGCCTTGCCAACTATGACCTGCCCACCATCAACACCGCTTTTATCGCCACGGCCGCCATCACCTTTGTCTTTGCCGCCTTGGGCGTGACGTTCCCCAAGTTTTTCCAGCGCGTATATGGCATCGGTTTTGGCATTCTGCTCGCCACTATTCTGGTTGAGATCGTGCTGATGTTCATGGGCGTCTCGCAGACCATCACCGATCTGATCGTGATCGTGGTGTTCGCCGGCTTTATTGGCTACGACACCTATGTTGCCACGACGGTGCCGCCTACGCTGCCCAACGCCGTGCTCATGGCGTCCAATCTGTTCGTGGACATTATCAACCTGTTCTTGCGCATCCTGAACATCCTTGGCCGTCGCGACTAGTGGCGAATTGCGGCGGTGCTTGCCGTGCGTGCAAATCGATGCGAAAGGCGGTCCTTCGGGGCCGTCTTTTTTGTACGCGGCGGGGTATCATGGATGGGAAAAGCCGATGGCGGCAGAGACCGAGAAAGGTGGCCACTTATGGCAGACGTCGACAACAGGAACCGTAACCGCAGGTCCAACCGAGCGGATCAGCCCAATCCCAAGCGCGAGGCCCGTGCCAAGGCCGCCGAGCGTCACGTGGCAACTGTGTCCGAAGCGTGCGCCAAGGATATCGAGCGTTCGCTTGCCGGTGTGTGCGAGTTCGATGGTATGCCTGCCGGTTTTGTCGCGGCGATGAAGGCCAAGGCCCAAGCGGCCGACGCTGTCGAGGAACAGGTTGCCGAGGAGTCTGAGGCCGCCGAGGCCGAGACCGCTGAGGTTGCGTCCGCCGAGACCGAGGTTACGGCCGAGCCTGCACCCGCAGAGGAGGCCACGGAGACCGAGTCCGCGCCTGCCGCCGAGGAACCCGCTCCGGTCCTGCCCGAGGTCACCGTGCTCGACGCCTCTGCCACGCAGGCCATTCTGGATAACGGCCGAGGCTACGCGCAGTTCTGCGACATGGCCGTGCTCGCCTTTGCTTCGTTCACCAACCCGGGCGGCGGCTACATCCAGGGCTATCTGGGTCAGGAGGCCACGCTCTGTGCCGATTCGTACCTGTACAACGTGCTCGATAAACAGCGCAAATGGTACGGCGAGAACCGTCGCCGCAACATCAACTGCGAGCTTTACCGCAACCGTGCGCTGGTGGTGCCTGCGGTGCGCTTCGACCGCAACCACGTGCATGCGTATGCCGACGTGATCGTGGCCGCCGCGCCCAACGCCAAGCGCGCTCGCCAGGAGTATCGCGTGGGTGACGATGCCCTGCTGGACGCCCTGCGCGATCGCATCCGCTTTGTGCTTGCCATCTGCGACGAGCTGGGTCGCGAGAAGCTCGTGCTGGGCGCTTGGGGCTGCGACAACAACGGCTTTGACGCCGAGGCCGTGGCCGAGCTCTTCCGCAAGGAGCTCGCATCGGGCGACTTCAAGGTCAAGCAGGTCTTTTTTGCCGTGCCCTCTACGCGCTGGGACGAAGATTTTGCCAAGTTCGAGCATGTGCTGGCAAACTTCCCCGAGCGCAACGAGGAGTCCTATGCCCAGGTTGCCGCTCGCGCTGCGGCTGCCCGCGCCGCCGAGCAGGCCCAGGCTGCCGCCGAGGACGATGAAGACGATGACGATTGGCGCAAGTACCTGTAATCGGTATGTGCTGACAGATAGGTCGATTCGGCGGGAGAGACTGCTCCCGCCGACTTTTTACTAGAGGAAGGGCTTACGATGAAAAACGTTCTGTGCTTTGGCGACAGTAATACCTACGGCTATGATCCGGCGGGCATGCGCGACGGCACCGCGGTACGCTATGCGTACGATGTGCGCTGGTGCGGCGTGGCCCAGCGAGACCTGGGCGAGGGCTGGCACGTGATTGAGGAAGGCCTCAACGGCCGCACGACGGTACGCGACGACATGTGCCATCTGGACACTAATCTCAACGGCATCCGCGCGTTGCCGATGCTGCTCGAGGCTCATAAGCCGCTGGATGCGATCGTGATTATGCTGGGCACCAACGACTGCAAGACTGTCTTTAGCGTGGGGGCTGCCGATATCGCTGACGGTGCCATGGCGCTGATTCGCACCGTCCGCGCGTTTCCCTGGACCGAAGCCGCGCCCTGCCCGCGTATTCTGCTGATGGCGCCTATCAAGATTAAACCGCAGATCGCCGATGTGTACATGACCGACTTTGACGAGCGCTCCGTCGAGGCCTCGGAGCATTTTGCCGAATACTATGCGTATGCTGCTAAACAGTTTGGCTGCGACTTTTTGAATGCCGCTGATTTTGCCGAGCCGGGCGATATCGATTATCTGCACATGATGCCCGAAAGCCACGAGAGCCTGGGCCACGCCGTGGCAGCCAAGCTCCAAGAGATGCTTGGTGAGTAGCGCGACCCAAAGCAGTACAGTAGTTCCCCTTGCGACGGCTTGTTTCGTTGGTTTGTTTTGATCTGTAACAGTTGTAAGGCCGAAAACGGGCTAGATGTTACAGATTAAGATTATTTAGGTCGATATCGGTCGTTTGTCTCGATCTGTAACATCTAGGGTCGATTTTGCCGAGTTACTGTTACAGATCGAGATTATCTTCTCAGCGGAATTTGGATGTCTCGATTTGTAACAGGTGGGCCGAAAAATGGACTCTAACTGTTACGGATCGAGATGTTTATGCGAACCACCACAAAGGTGTCCTTTGCGGTGGTTTTGGGCTGCGAATCTTAATATTGCCACATGTGGTTGACGGGGCCAGAGCCTTTGCCCATGTCCAGGCCGGCGGCCAGAGCGCCCGTTAGGTAGGCCTTGCCGGCGTTGACGGCGTCGGCAAGATCCATGCCCTGAGCCAGCGCGCAGGCGATGGCGGACGAGAGCGTGCATCCGGTGCCGTGTGTGTTGTCGGTCTCGATGCGCTTGTGGCGGAACCACGTGGTGAGTGGATCTCCCAGATGGTTGCCCTCGTCATCGAGTGGCGCGGGTTCGGCCAGTACATCGTTGGCCTCGTTGACAAGATGTCCACCCTTAACGAGGGATGCGCAACCAAAGCGGCGGGTGAGGAGCATGGCAGCATTTTGCTGCGTGCGCTCGGAGTCGACCTCGTAGTCGAGCAGGGCCATGGCCTCGGGAATATTGGGCGTGATAACCGTCGCTAGCGGGAACAGGCGGCGGGTGAGCGCCTCGGCGGCATCTTCGGCAATCAGCCGTGCGCCCGAGGTGGCTACCATGACGGGGTCGACTACCACGTTTGTCGCGTTCCAGGCGCTCAGGCGGTCGGCGATAACATCGATAATCTCGACAGAAGAAACCATGCCGATCTTGACGGCGCTCGGGCGGATATCGTCAAAAACGGCGTCAATTTGCGCGGCTACGATATCTGGCGAGATGTCCTGCACGGCGGTAACGCCCAGTGTGTTTTGCGCTGTGATGGCGGTGATGGCCGTCTCGGCATACAGGCGGTGCGCCGTGATGGTCTTGATGTCAGCCTGAATGCCGGCGCCGCCGCTGGAATCGGATCCCGCGATGGACAGGACGGCAGGTACCTTACTACGATCCATGTTCGCTCCCTTGTTCGGTCGGAATCAAATGGGTCTATAAGCCAGCATTATAAAGATGCCCGGGCCGACTCTATGTCGAACCCGGGCGGGCGATGCAATCTTTACGCAAATGCAAGCAAATGTTCACACGTCAACAATTGATAGGCACCAGCTCGCCGCCAGAAGCGGCCGCGGCGACAGGGCTAGTCCTCCATGCCAAGGTCGATCGTGGTGCCCTCGAAGATCTTGTTGACGGTGCGGACGGCGCACATCTTGCCGCACATGGTGCAGGTGCCCTCGGTGGCGGCGGGGGACTCCTCGTAGCGCTTCTTGCCTGTAACTGGGTCGAGCGCACATTCCCACATGGCATCCCAGTCGAGCTTGCGGCGTGCCTGGCCCATCTTGTCGTCCATGTCGCGGGCGTGGGGCACCTTTTTGGCGATGTCGGCGGCGTGTGCGGCGATCTTGGTGGCCATGAGGCCGTCGAGCACATCCTGGGCGTTAGGCAGGCATAGGTGCTCGGCCGGTGTCACGTAGCACAGGAAGTCGGCACCGGAGCTGGCGGAGATGGCGCCGCCGATGGCGGCGGTGATGTGGTCGTAACCCACGCCGATATCGGTCACCAGCGGTCCGAGCACATAGAACGGGGCGTTGTGGCACAGGCGCTTCTGCAGTTTCATGTTGGCGGCGATCTCGTCGAGCGCCATGTGACCCGGGCCCTCGACCATGACCTGGACGCCGGCGGCCCAAGCGCGCTTGCACAGCTTGCCCAGCTCGATCATCTCAGCGGTCTCGGTGGCGTCGTTGGAGTCGTAGAGGCAGCCCGGGCGGCAGGAGTCGCCGAGCGAAATCGTCACGTCGTACTCGTGGCAAATCTCGAGCAACTCGTCGTAGAACTCATAGAACGGGTTCTCGTTACCGGTGACCTCCATCCAGCCAAACAGCAGTGAACCGCCGCGGCTCACGATGTTCATCAGGCGGCCGGTCTCCTTAAAAGTCTTGGTGACCGACTTGTTGATGCCGCAGTGGATGGTCATAAAGTCCACGCCGTCCTCGGCGTGCGCGCGCGCGACCTCGAACAGGTCGTCCTTGGTGAGCTTGACCAGCGGCTTTTCCATGTAGCCGATGGCGTCGTACATGGGGACGGTGCCCACCATGAGCGGCGTCTCGTCGATGAGCTGCTGGCGGAACTGGCGCGTCTTGCCCGAGTTGGAGAGGTCCATGATGGCGTCGGCGCCAAAGTCCTCGGCGATCTTGACCTTCTTCCACTCCTCGGCGGCATCGGCCTTGTCGCCCGAGATGCCCAGGTTGACGTTGACCTTGGTGGAAAGGCCCTCGCCGACACCAAAGGCGCGCATGCCCTTTTTGATATGCACGATGTTGGCGGGGATGGCGATGCGGCCGTCGGCCACGCGCTCGCGGATGTACTCGGGGTCGCGATGCTCGCGCTCGGCGACTTCCTTCATCTGCGGCGTGATCTGCCCGGCACGGGCGAAGTCGATTTGCGTGACGAGCTTGGGCTCGGTCTGTGTGCTCATTGGCACGGCTCCCTTCGTTGGCATTACCCATATCAGGTTTGCGGGTCAGGGCGGGCGCGCCCAATCTCAGCCTGCCGTCTTGTCCTGCAAGCTCCCCGTTTATGTAATGGGCTCAAGTATAGCTCGAATGGGTACGATTGGCCTAACGAGCGTGCCTGTGGGGAGGCGTACATGGAAGACAAGCATCTATATCGAGAGACACAATGGGATGTATCGGCCGAGGAAAGCCGTGCGCACCATGGGTTGGTCGCGATTGGTTTTGCGGTGCTTGCCGTGCTGGTGATTGCCTTTTGTATCTGGACGTTTGGTGGTCGCGGCGGCGCTGCATGGGAGTTCGAGGCCGACGATGCCCTGCCGATCATGACAGTGAAGGTTACGGGCGGCAATACCGTTGCCGCGCCGGGCGACTATTGGTATCCGCGCGACGAGTTTGTGCAGCTGCAGCTGAGCGGCGGGTCTATTCCGGGCGAAGAAATCGAGCGCGTGACCTTCGATGCGTCGCTTAAGACGCTGTCGGTCGAGCTCAAAGAACAAGGGGATGAGCCCACGACGATGGATATTGCTCTGACCGAATGGCGCTTGGAGCCTCCGTCGGGCGTCAAGGTGTCCGAGGTGGAGCATGTCAAGATTACCTATCAGGACGGCTCGATAAATGAAATTGCCAAAGCCGACGGTCTGGCGGAATAGACGCCGTGCCTAGGCAGCACATTCAAAAGTAGCGATGGTCCTACAAGGCCTGTTCGTTCAGGAAGACCAAAGTGCTTTTATTTGAAAGCTCGGGAAAGTGACGATAACCAACGTCGAACGCGGTGAGCCCACTTACATCCTCGAGCTTGTTTTCTGCCATCCAGCGCACCATGGAGCCGCGCGCCTTTTTGCTGGCGGTCGAGCGCTGGATGGGTTTGCCGTTGCGGATGCCTTCGCCAAAGAGACATGTGACGACCGTGGCATCGGTGGTGAGGCGGGTGAGAACAGCTTTGGCGTATTCCGCGCTGGCGAGGTTGACGATCGTAGCGTTGGAGCCTGCCGGAGCGATAGTCCGTGCGAGCTTGTCGCCCCAAAATGCGTAGAGGTCTCGGGCACCGTCGACGACAAGCTTCGCGCCCATCTCCAGCCGATACGGTTCAACGGCATGGAAGGGGCGTACGCATCCGTAGAGTCCCGAGAGGATCCAGAGATGGTTTTGCAGCCAGTCGAGCTGTGCGGCATCCATGACCTCGGGCGCCATGCTTTGGTATTGGATGCCGTGATAGGACATGACGGCGGGGGAGATTCGACGCGCGATATCGGGATCGGCGAGGTCGGCATCGCTCAGGACAGGCATAAATTCGTGAAGCGTATCCAGGCACGCTGTAAGCAGCCTGTCGCTCACGTTCCACAGCGCCTGCAGGCCGCCGCTGCCTTCATTCCGCTCGATATCTAGCAGTGCGCGGTGGAGGCGAGTCGTCTCGCGCACAAAGGGTGGGATGCCCAGGACTTCAAAAGCATCTTGGGCCGCGCGCATTTGCTTGGCGGGCGAAATGATGACCTGCAGCATGAACTCTCCTCTGCCAAAAAGGAAGTTGCGGTGGAATACGGCCTGTTTTGGCCGTTTATGGGCCAGTTTAGTCCGTATTTCACCGCAACTGATGAGGGGCTGGTTAGGCACGCTCGAGGAAGGCCTTGTAGCCGCGGTAGGCCTCGTAGATATCGGCCTTGTTGGCGACTTCCCACAGGGCGTGCATGGACAGGACGGCAACGCCGGAGTCGATGACGTTCATGCCGTACTTGGCCATGATGTAGGCGATGGTGCCGCCGCCGCCCGCGTTGACGCGGCCGAGCTCGCAGGTCTGGAAGTCCACGCCGGCCTCGTCCATGATGTCGCGGACGAGGGCCACGTACTCGGCGTCGGCGTCGTTGGAGCCACCCTTGCCGCGGCTGCCCGTGTACTTGTTGAAGCACAGGCCGCGACCCATGAAGGCGGCGTTCTTGGTCTCGAACTTGCCGGCGTAGCCCGGGTCGAAGCCGGCGGACACGTCGGAGGAGAGCATACGGCTGCGGGCGAGCGCGCGGCGCAGGGCCAGCGGGCTATCCTCGCCGGCGAGCGTCATGATCTCGGCGACGGTGTTCTCGAAGAAGCGGCTCGTCATGCCGGTGGCACCCACGGAGCCAATCTCCTCCTTGTCGACGATGAGCGTGATGCTCGTGCGCTCGACATTGGCCACATTGATCTGGGCGAGCATGGAGGGGTAGGCGCAGACGCGGTCGTCGTGGCCATAGCCCAAAATCATGGAGCGGTCGAGGCCCATGTCGCGGGCGGGGCCGGCGGGCACGACCTCGATCTCGGCGGAGAGGAAGTCCTCCTCCTCGACGCCGTACTGCTCCTTGAGGATGTCCAGGAACATCTGCTTGACGGGCTCCTTGGGAGCGTCCTTGTCGTCCTCATCGAACTTGACGGGGCGACCGCCCACGATTACGTCGAGGATCTCGGCATCGACGGCGTCCTTGGCGGGCTTGGACATCTGCTCGCTCGAGAGGTGGATCAGCAGGTCGGAGATGGTAAAGACCGGGTCGTCTGCCTTGTCGCCGATGTTGATGTCGACGGTGGTGCCGTCCTTTTTGCAGATGACGCCCACGAGTGCGAGCGGGGAGGCCACCCAGTGGTAGCTCTTGACGCCGCCGTAGTAGTGCGTGTCGAGGTAGGCCATGTCGCCGGCCTCGAAGGCGGGATTCTGCTTGAGGTCCAGGCGCGGCGAGTCCACGTGGGCGCCCAAGATGTTAAAGCCCTGCTCGAGCGGGGCGGTGCCCAGGTTGACGAGCATAAGATCCTTGCCGTGGTTGGCGGCGTACACCTTGTCGCCTGCCTTGAGCTCGCGGCCTTCGGCGATCACGGTCTCCAGGTCGACGTAGCCCGCCTCCTCGGCCATCTTGATACCGGTCTTGACGCACAGGCGCTCGGTCTTGTTCTCGCTCAAAAACTGCTTATAGCCGCGGCAAAGCTCCTCGAGCTCCTCGATTTGCTGTGGCGTGTACTTTTTCCATGCGCAGGGACGCTCCATGACGCAGGCTCCTTTCGGATCGATCGTGCTGGTTGATGTACCGTGAGCCATCGTATCACGCGCGGGCTCAAGGTGGCGGGGGAGCTTGATGTACTGTGGCCGCGGGGCGGGGAGCGTGTAAACTGGAGTGAGCAAACCGTGCCCAGCCCAAAGCGAGGTATTCAATATGTCTGACAAGCGCCGCACCTTTGCCGTTATCGACGGCAACTCGCTCATGCACCGCGCCTTCCACGCCGTGCCGCCGACCATGAACGCGCCGGATGGTCGCCCAACCAACGCGATCTTTGGTTTTCTGAACATGTTTCTCAAGATGATCGACGCCTTTAACCCCGACGGTGTGGTCGTGGCGTTTGATAAGGGCAAGCCGCGCGTGCGCATGGAGATGCTACCGCAGTATAAAGCGCAGCGCCCGCCCATGGACCCCGATCTGCACGCGCAGTTCCCTATGATTAAGGAGCTGCTCACCGCGCTCAACGTGCCGATTCTGCAGTCCGAGGGCTGGGAAGGCGACGATATCCTGGGAACCATGGCGCGCCTGGGTGAGGAGGCCGGCTGCGACATGCTGCTGGTGACTGGCGACCGCGACATGTATCAGCTTGTGACCGAGCACGTCAACGTGGTCTCGACCCGCAAGGGCCTGTCCGACGTGGCGATTATGACGCCCGAGAGCGTGGATGACCTGTATCACGGCATTACGCCGGCGCTCGTGCCCGATTTTTACGGCCTGAAGGGCGATACGTCGGACAACATTCCGGGTGTACCGGGCATCGGCCCCAAAAAGGCGAGCGCGCTCATCGCGCAGTACGGCAGCTTGGACGAGGCCATCGCGCATGCCGACGAGGTCAAGGGCAAGATGGGCGAGAACCTTCGTGCGCACATCGACGACGCGCTGCTGAGCCGCAAGGTTGCGACCATTCGCACCGATGCGCCTGTCGAGCTCGACTTTGACGCGACGTCCTTCCCGGCGTTTTCTGCTGATGAACTGTCCGCGGCACTGGGCGCACTCGGCATTACGGCCATGCAGAACCGTTTCTTGTCACTGATTGGTGGCGAGGGTGGGTCTGCGGCCGCTGTCAGCACGTTTGAGATTCCCCCCGTTATGCGTGCTGCCGCTGGCGATGCCGAGGCGCTCGCTGCTGCTGCCGACGAGATCGCTCGTGCGATCGAGGCAGGCGAGTGGATTGCCGCCGTGGTGGACGATGACAAGGAGGAGGGCGCGCTTTTTGGCCTGACGCGCACGCTGTGGCTGGCGACGTCCAAGGGGCTGCTTGCGCTTGAGGAGGGCGAAGGCGGTACCACTGCCGCGGTCGATGGCTTCAACTTCGCCCATGGCGTGATCGCCGGCGTGCTTGCGCGCCTGTTTATGGAGGGCCGCGTGGCGAGCCCGGATATGAAAGCACTGCTGCATGAGCTTTCGCCCATCGACTCTTCCGAGCCCGAGCTCATGGATCCGCTGGCAGTCGATTCCACGCGCATCTTCGATACCGTGGTTGCCGCCTACCTGTTGGATTCCGACCGCTCCGAGTTTGACGAGGCGTATCTGGCCGATACCTATCTGCAGATGGCGCTGCCTGCGGTGCGCGGTGCGGAGGGTGCCGGCGAGGACGCTCCTGCGCCCGCCGCTCGCACGGCGGCCTTGACGCTGGCACTGGTCGCACCACTGCGCGACCGCATGGCACGCGAGAACGCCGCCAACGTGTTCGATGGCATCGAGATGCCGCTCGTTCCGGTACTTGCCAAGATGGAGCGCGCGGGCATGCTCGTGGACCCCGACCGCCTGCACAGTCTGTCCGAGGGCCTGGCGACCCAGATCACCGAGGTCGAGCGAAGCATTCGCAACCTTGCCGGTGACGAGACCTTTAACATCGGTAGCCCCATGCAGCTCTCGCATGTGCTGTTTGACGTTATGGGCCTTCCGACCAAGGGTCTCAAAAAGACCAAGCGCGGCTACTATTCGACCAATGCCAAGGTACTGAGTGATCTTGCCCGTGACCACGAGATCGTTCGTCTGATCTTGGACTGGCGCGAGAAGTCCAAGATTAAGTCAACCTATCTGGACACGTTGGGCCCGCTGCGCCGCGGTGACGGCCGCGTGCACACCACGTACAACCAAACCATTACCGCAACGGGGCGTTTGTCCTCGAGCGACCCGAACTTGCAGAACATTCCGACGCGCTCGGAGCTGGGCCGTACCGTCAAGACGGCGTTTTCGGCAGGAGAGGGAAGCGTCTTTTTGGCGGTGGACTACTCGCAGATCGAGCTGCGTCTGCTGGCGCATCTCTCGGGTGACGAGCACCTGGTGCGCGCCTTTAACGAGGGCGAGGACTTCCACGCCGAGACGGCCGCGCGCGTGTTTGGCGTTCCCGTGTCCGAGGTAACGCCCGACTTGCGCAGTCGCGCCAAGGCCGTGAACTTTGGCATTGTGTATGGTCAGCAGGCCTACGGCCTGTCGCAGTCGCTGCATATCTCGATGGCCGAGGCGCGCGACATGATCGACCGCTACTACGAGGCCTACCCGGGCGTGCGCACGTTCCTCGACAACGTGGTGGCGCGTGCCAAGCAGACAGGTTACGCCGAGACCATGTACGGCCGCCGTCGCCACATTCCGGAGCTCAAGGCCAAAAATCCGCAACTCCGCGGCTTTGGCGAGCGCACGGCCATGAACCACCCCATGCAGGGCACCGCCGCCGACATCATCAAGATCGCGATGGCCCGCGTAAGCCGCCGTCTGGAAGAAGAGGGCTTTGCCGCCCACATGATCCTGCAGGTACACGACGAACTGGACTTTGAGTGCCCGGTCGAAGAAGTCGAACGCCTGACCGCCATGGTTCAAGACGTCATGGAGCACGTAGTAGACCTCCGCGTACCGTTGATCGCCGAAGCCAGCACCGGTATAACCTGGGCCGACGCCAAGTAAGGGCACGCCCACAATTCCAAAGTAACCAAAACCAGAAGGACGCCCCTCATCAACAAGGAGCGTCCTTCGTTCAATAAAAATCAGTCAAAGTATCTAGGTGCCAAGACGCCATCCAGGCGGCAAGCAAGTCACCGCAGGACCTGGCCGGGCGAGGCGGGTAAGTTTTGGCTCTGTTAGACCAGGATTGACATACATGTGTCCCCACGGTGCCATATCGT
>USPC01000014.1 GCA_900556605.1 uncultured Collinsella sp.
ACGGAGAGCACATTAAGTGCTCTCCGGCTCGTGCGGAACTCGCGATCGACCTTATGCCCCGCCCCTCGGGACTAAGGATACATGGTTGGAGTTGCTATACTGCAAAATTTATCGGCCTGTGACCTATTCCATGTTCCAGGTCGGCTCATCTTCGCTACCGGTTAAATAAAAAAAGAAGTACCGGTTGGAACCGGTACTTCTTTTGAAAGTGCATATGTTGTTGTGACCTTAGCGGTTCTTAATTACAGGCCGCAGGCTGATTTGAGTTCTTCGACTCGATCGGTTTTCTCCCAGGTGAAGTCGGGGTCTTCGCGGCCGAAGTGACCGTAGGCTGCCGTTTTTTCGTAGATGGGGCGACGTAGGTCTAAGTCGCGGATGATTGCGCCCGGGCGCAGGTCGAAGGTCTTCTCCACGGCCTCGACGATCTTGTCCTCGGCAACATGCGCGGTACCGAAGGTGTCGACCATGATTGAGAGGGGCTTGGAAACGCCGATGGCGTAGGCAAGCTCGACCTCGCAGCGGTCGGCCAGGCCGGCGGCGACCACGTTTTTGGCGACCCAGCGCGCGGCATACGCGGCGGAGCGGTCGACCTTGGTGCAGTCCTTGCCGCTAAAGGCACCGCCGCCGTGACGGCCGTAGCCGCCGTAGGTGTCGACGATGATCTTGCGGCCGGTGAGGCCCGTGTCGCCCATGGGGCCGCCCACGACAAAGCGACCGGTGGGGTTCACGTAGATGTCGGCGTTGTCCCACGGCATGTTCTCGGCGGCCATGACCGGGGTGATGACGTGCTCGATGAGGTCGGCCTTGATCTTGCCCATGTCCTCGATATCGGCGGCGTGCTGCGTGGAGATGACGATGGTCGTGACCTCGACGGGCTTGCCGTCTTCGTAGCGCACGGTGACCTGGGTTTTGCCGTCGGGACGCAGATAGGCGAGGGTGCCGTCGTGACGCACGGCAGCCAGGCGCTCGGCCAGGCGGCTTGCCAGGTAGTGCGGCATGGGCATGAGGGTCTTGGTCTCGTTGGAGGCATAGCCGAACATCATGCCCTGGTCGCCGGCACCGATCAGGTCGATCGGGTCGGTGGTAGCGCCGGTCTGGGTCTCGAAGGACTCGTCAACGCCCTGGGCGATATCAGGCGACTGTTCGTGGATGAGGCTCATAACGCCGCAGGTGTCGCAGTCAAAACCGAACTTGGCACGGTTGTAGCCAATGCGGCGGATAACGCCGCGGGCGATTTCCTGTACGTCGACGTAGGCCTGGGTGCGGATCTCGCCGGCGACGATGACGGTGCCGGTGGTCACGAGGGTCTCGCAGGCGCAGCGGACGTTCTCCACGTTGGCAGGCACGCCGTTGGGGGCGATGTAGCCCTGCTCCTGGAGCTCTATTTCTTTGGCGAGGATTGCGTCGAGGACGGCGTCGCTGATCTGGTCTGCGATCTTATCGGGATGACCTTCGGTCACCGACTCCGACGTAAAAACAAAGGACCCGTGTTGGGGCGGGATGGAACGAAGTTCTTCTGACATGATTGTCCTTTCAAAAACGTGTCCCGGCGACCGTTACCATTCCGCCGGGCTCTCTATGCAAGGGCACATCATAGCGCGTAAATCAAACATTCACACCCTTTCCGCACCTACTCATTGGGGACAGACTTAAATGACCAGCCTTAAACTAAGAACGTCTCCAACGACTGGTCATTTAAGTCTGTCCCCAATGAGTAGGTCGGTGCCCTTTGTGCGGAGGTTGCTTTGATGCTTTATACTGATGCGGTTAGACATCCATCCTGCAATCGAGGAGATTTCCATGGCATCAGACGTTCGCGTCCGCTTTGCACCCTCACCCACGGGCAAGCTGCACATCGGCGGCGCCCGCACCGCTATCTATAACTGGGCTTTCGCCCGCGCAAACGGCGGCACGTTCATCCTGCGCATAGACGACACCGACCCCACCCGCTCCACCGACGAGAACACGCAGATCATCCTGCGCGCTATGCGCTGGCTGGGCCTGGACTGGGACGAGGGTCCCGAGGTGGGCGGCGACTTTGGCCCCTACGCCCAGACCGAGCGCCTGGACCTGTACAAGCAGGCCGCCCAGAAGCTTTGGGACGAGGGCAAGGCCTATCCCTGCTTCTGCACCAAGGAGCAGCTCGATGCCGACCGCAAGGCCGCGCAGGAGCGCAAGGACCCCTTCCAGGGCTATCAGCGCCGTTGCCGCGATCTTGATCCCGAGGAGGCCCGCCGTCGCATCGAGGCCGGCGAGTCCTACGTCCTGCGCATCAAGGTGCCCGAGGACCGCGGCGACGTCGTTATCCACGACGCCGTCCACGGCGAGGTGACCTTCGACGCCAAGGAGCTCGACGACTTTGTCATCTTCCGCTCCGACGGCACGCCCACGTACAACTTTGCGACCGTCGTCGACGACGCCATGATGAAGATCACCCACGTCATCCGCGGCGATGATCACCTTTCCAACACCCCGCGCCAGGTCATGGTCTACGAGGCCCTCGGCGCGCCCGTGCCAACGTTCGCCCACATTTCAATGATTCTGGGCGCCGACGGCAAGAAGCTCTCCAAGCGCCACGGCGCCACCTCGGTGGAGGAGTACCGCGACGCTGGCTACCTGTCCGACGCGTTCGTCAACTACCTGGCGCTGCTCGGTTGGTCGCTCGACGGCGAGACCACGATCATCCCGCGTGATGTCCTGGCCAGTAAGTTCTCACTCGACCGCATCTCCAAGAACCCGGCGACCTTCGACCCCAAAAAGCTCGACTGGGTCAATGCCGAGTACATCAACGGCATGTCCGATGCTCAGTTTGCCGACGAGATCATGGTCCCCGAGTTGCACGAGGCGGGTCTCATCGAGGGTAACGTCGAGTACGGCGAGGACTGGATCGACGCGCTTGCCGCCATCGTCAAGCCGCGCACCAGGATGCCGGTTGACGCCGTGACCGTCGCCGCTCCCATCTTCGCTACGGCCGATACGCTCGAGTATGACGAGAAGTCCGTCAACAAGGGCCTGGCCAAGGAGGGCATGGGCGCCATTCTGGATGCCGCCAAGGCCGCGCTCGAGGGCGTGGACGAGTGGACGGCTGCCAACATCGACGCCGCGCTTGAACCGCTGCCCGAGCAGATGGACCTTAAGAAGCGCGTGGTGTTCCAGGCCGTGCGCGTTGCCGTCTGCGGCAACATGGTGAGCCCTCCGCTGGGCGAGACCATGGCGCTCGTCGGCCGCGACGACTGCCTGGCGCGCATCGACCGCGCCCGCACGATGGCGCTGTAGCAGCTGCGTAAACGCACGTATCTGAGCCCCGTTCACCCGAGCGGGGCTCTTGTTTCTGTAGACGTATGGGATGGGAGGTACAGGGACCATGGCTGAGCAACTGTCGCTGTTTGGTTTGCCGGAACCGGAGGAGGTTCCGGTGAAGCCAGTGCCTGTCGCTGCCTCGGCTCAGCTTAAGCCTGCACCTGAGCCCATCGACGCCTATGCGAGCGTGGTTCTCGACATCCCGACGCGTGCGCTGTCCGAGCCGTTTGCCTATGGCATTCCTCAACCCCTTGCTAGCGAAGCGCAGATCGGATCAACGGTCCTGGTCCACTTTGGTAACCGTGCCGCGGCGGGCTATATTGTCGACATTGCGCCTGAGCTGGGCGACCTACAAGGCAACATCGCCCTCGACCCCGCACGCATCAAGCCCATCGAGGCTATCCTCAGCAAACCGCTCTTTACTGTCGAGGCTGCCCGTATCGCACGCTGGATGAGCCACGAGTATGTCGCGACGCTTTCCGAGTGCCTGCGTTTGTTCTTGCCCCCGGGTGGAAGTCCGCGCGTGGTCAAAGGCGATGACGGCGTGTGGACGGTTGAGCGCCCCGCCGTCAAGCCTATCCAAAACCGCTGGGTCATGCTCACGTCCGAGGGTTTCGACTACACGCCGCCCAAGACAGCGGTTCGCCAACGTCAGCTCATCGAGGCGCTCCAATGCGGCCCGGTCACGACGCGCGACCTCAACCTGCTCTATAACAGCATGTCGGCGACCATCAAGGCGCTTGAAAAACGCGGTGTCGTGGTGGTGGAAGAGCGCCGTGCGTGGCGTGGCTGCAGCGAGCAGACCACGCTGTCCTCGGCGAGCGGTAAGGCGCCGGTGGCACTCACCAACGGCCAGCAGCAGGCGCTCGCGCAGATTGAGCGAGCTCGCCTGGATGCACACGGCGACGTGGTGCTCGTCGATGGCGTCACCGGTTCCGGCAAAACCGAGGTCTACCTCTCCGCCATCGAGCGCGTGCTGGCAGCCGGCCGTTCGGCCTGCGTGCTCGTGCCCGAGATCTCGCTGACGGCCCAGACCGTCGGCCGTTTTCGCTCGCGCTTTGGCGAAACGGTTGCGGTCTTCCACTCGCGCCTTTCGGCCGGTGAACGCTTGGACCAATGGGATATGGTCGCCAGCGGTGCCGCGCGCGTGGTCGTGGGCGCCCGCTCGGCGCTCTTTTGCCCGCTCAGCGACTTGGGCCTTATCATCATCGACGAGGAGCACGAGACCAGTTACAAGCAGGGTTCCAGTCCGCGCTACCACGCGCGCGAGGTGGCGGCCGAGATGGCGCGGCGCTACCGCTGCCCGCTCGTGTTGGGCTCCGCCACGCCTTCTGCTGAGGCACTCGATCGTTGCCGGCGTGGCACGTATAACGGTGCCACCTGGACGCGCGTCGAGATGCCCGAGCGCCCGGGACACGCTGTTCTGCCTACGGTTCGGATCGCCGACCTGCGCCGTGAGTTCTCGCACGGCAGCCGCTCCATGTTCTCAAAACCCTTGATGGAGGGCCTGGAGCGTGTGGTCGAGCGACGCGAGAAGGCCGTGCTGCTGCACAACCGCCGTGGCTTTGCGCCGTTCTTGATGTGCCGCGAGTGCGGATGTGTCCCCACCTGCAATCACTGCTCCACCGCGCTTACATATCACGAGCGCACGCACACGCTGCAATGTCACACCTGCGGTTCGTCTTGGCGCGTGCAGCCGTATCCCGCGCCCACGAGCCGATGCCCCAAATGTGGCAGTCGCTACCTGGCAAAGATGGGTCTGGGAACGCAGCAGATCGAGGACGCACTGCATCAGATGCTTCCCGAGGATGTCGCCATTATTCGCATGGATGCCGATTCCACGCGCGGCAAGGATGCGCACAAAAAGCTGCTCGAGCAGTTCGATGCGGCGGATTGTGCCGTGTTGCTGGGCACCCAAATGATCGCAAAGGGTCTCGATTTTCCCGAGGTCACGCTCGTAGGCGTGGTCAATGCCGACTTCGCCCTCAAGCTGCCCGACTTTCGCGCAGGGGAGCGCGCCTACGATCTGCTGGAGCAGGTTGCGGGCCGCGCCGGCCGCGGCGATCGCCCCGGCGAGGTTATCATCCAGACCTACCTGCCCGAGGACCCGGTCATCCGCGCCGTCGCCGAGCACGACCGCTCGATTTTTACCGACTACGACCTGGACCAGCGCCGCGACGCGCTGTACCCGCCGTTTGTTCGCCTGGTCAACATCTTGGTATGGTCGGCGAACCGAGACGACGCTCAGGACTACATTGGGCGCATCGCAAAGCTCCTCAAGCGCCGCTGGCATTCCGCCGCGCCCGACTTTTTGCGTGCGGGGAGCGCCGTGCCGCAGGTGCTGGGCCCGGCTTCGTGTGTAATCGAGAGAGCCAAGGACCGTTACCGCTTCCATCTGCTTGTGAAGTCGCCCGTGGGGTACCATGTCTCTGATGATATCGACGCCTGCCTCAAAGAGGTGGGCTCTGTGCGCGGCGTGAGCGTGAGCGTTGACGTCGACGCCTATGATTTGATGTAACAACTCGAAAGGATGGCCATGGAAGCCAACGGAATCGTACTGTCGCCCGACCCTCGTCTGCGCCAGGAGTGCGCCGTCATCGAGGAGATCACCCCGGCGATCGAGACGCTTGCCGAGAAGATGAAGAAGATGATGTTCGAGAACGGCGGTTGCGGCCTGGCTGCCCCGCAGATCGGCGAGCTCATCCAGCTCGTCACCATCGACTGCGACTACAGCGACAAGAACGATTACGACCCATACGTGCTTATCAATCCCGTCATTGTTGAGCAGAGCGACCATCTGGTGCCGTTTAGCGAGGGCTGCTTGTCCATTCCTGGCATTAGCTGCGAGATCGAGCGTCCCGACCATGTCGTTGTCGAGGCATATGACCTGGATGCCAACCTGATCCGCTACGAGGCCACGGGCGACCTGTTCTGCGTGTGCTTGCAGCACGAGATTGATCACCTGCACGGCAACACTATGTTCGAGCGACTGAAGCCCATGCAGAGGATCAAGGCCGTCAAGGAGTACCAGGACGCCCTGGCCCGCGGCGCTCGACCGGGTGAGACGGAGTAGGTCGTTCGTCCCCGGGGCGCCCGCCTATATCATCCCGTGCTCAAACATTCTCGCTGCGCTGCGAAACTGCGCGCGGGACGATATAGGCGGGCGCCCCGGGGACTACGTTGACGCTGCTTGTCTCTCCCGGGTGCCGTTGGGCCAGGGAGGGGCGTCTTCGCTGATAATTGCTTTGCTGAAAGAGCTGCTTTTATTGCGGCTCTTTCTTTGGTTTTGGGTATATTTGTTCTTGTTGAATTGTTATTGCGGATGGGCTGGTGACTTGGCTTTCCGCTGTTCTTTGTAGCCGTCTCGGCTTTGGTTGAGGGGAGACGTTCTTTATGCGTATTGTGTTTATGGGTACGCCTGATTTTGCTGTGCCTTCGCTGACTTCGCTTGTTGAGGCTGGGAGTGAGATTGCGCTTGTTGTTACTCGTCCTGATGCTGTTCGTGGGCGTGGTAAGAAGTTGGAGCCGTCTCCTGTTAAGGCTAAGGCGCTTGAGCTGGGGTTGCCGGTCGTTGAGGCCAATCGTATGACGCCTGAGGTTGTTGAGGCGCTCCAGGCTGCGGATGCCGATATTTTCTGCGTGGCTGCTTATGGCTGCATTTTACCTGATGACGTGCTGAATATGGCGCCGCTTGGCATCGTGAATGTTCATGCGTCCTTACTGCCTCGTTGGCGTGGGGCTGCTCCTATTCAGCGTGCCATTCTTGCTGGTGATGAGATTGCTGGCGTTTCCATTATGCGCATTGGACATGGCGTTGATACCGGCGCTTATTGTGCTCAGGCTTCCACGTCGGTTGCCGGTAAGCATGCTGAGGCGCTGACCATGGAGCTTGGTGAGCTTGGCGGCAAACTGCTTGCCGATACGCTTCCTTCTCTTGCCGATGGCACCGCCGTGTGGACTGAGCAGGATGAGTCGCTCGTCACTCATGCTGCCAAGATTTCTAAGCAGGAGATGCGTCTGGATCCGCAAATGGCGGCGCTTGATTGCGTGCGCCATGTGCTGGCCTCGTCCGATACCGCGCCTGCTCGTTGTGTGATTGCCGGCAAGACCGTGCGTGTGCTCGATGCTGCGTCGGCTGATGTGTCGCTTGGCGAGGGCGCTGTTGACGTTAAGAACAAGCGTGTGTACCTGGGTCTTTCCGATGGCTCGGTTGAGTTGCTCGAGGTTAAGCCCGATGGCAAGCGTGCCATGGCCGCTTCTGCTTGGGCTGCTGGGCTGCAAGGTGCCGATCTTATCTGGGGTGTTTTGTCATGAGCAAGCTTTCCCCCGCGCGCAAGCTTGCGCTCGATGTGCTGATGGAGGCCGATCGCCGCGGCATGTATGCGCGCGACGTGCTGTCCTCTCGCGCATCGGCCAAGGCTATTGACCAGCGTGATTCCGCATTTGCCGCCCGCTTGGCGCTTGGTGTGGCCGCCACGCAGGGTATTTTGGACGAGCTGCTCGATCAGTTTCTTGATAAGCCTAAAAAGGTTGCGCCGCGTGTTCGCATGGCGCTTCGTATCTCGGCCTTCGAGATGCTCTATCTGCATACGCCTGGCCGCGTCGCCGTAAGTCAGGGTGTTGAGCTGGTACGCAGCGGAGCTAAGTCTGCCTCAGGTTTGGCCAATGCCGTGCTGCATAAGGTCACGGACAACGTTGAGGACTTTGCTACTGCATCCGATGTGGATGAGTCTGAGCGACGCTTGGTCCGTCTGTCGCACCTGATGGGTCTGCCGCGTTGGCTGTGCGCTCGTATTATGGCTTCGTTTGACACGCCTGAGGGTGCGCTTAACTTTGCCGGTAACTTGGCACCTGCGCCGCTGGCTTTACACGAGAACGCCTTTACGACTAAGCCTGATCCGTATATCTCGCAGCTCGTCGCGCCTGTCTTCCCGGGCTGCCATGCCCCGGTTGATGCCCAGGTTACCGTTGCTTCGGGTGTGTTTGAGCGTGCTGCCGCAGTGGCATCTGATCTCAACGCGCAGCTTATCGCCACGGCAGCCACGCGCCCTGGCAGCTGCCTTGAGATTGGTGCCGGTCGTGGCACAAAGACCTATGTGATGATGTGCCAGGCCAAGCGTGCGGGCTATGAGCGTCAGCATACGGCGCTTGATCTGCATGATCGCAAGTGTGATCTGAATCTCGCTCGCCTGCATAAAGCCGGTATTCAGGGCGTTCGTACGGTTTCGGGTGATGCCTGCGAGCTTGATGAGGTGCTCACATCGTTTGATGCCATGCTTGGCGAGCCGGTTAAATTCGACACGGTCTTTATCGATGCGCCGTGCTCGGGCACCGGCACCATGCGCCGTCATCCTGAGATCCCCTGGCGCCTGACCGAAAAGGATGTAGCGGTTGAGCTGCCCAAACTGCAGCTGTTGATGCTCAAGGAAGCCGCCGCGCGCGTGGCTGCCGGCGGCGAGCTCATCTATGCGACGTGCTCGGTCTTCGACGAGGAGAACACGCAGGTGGTGGATGCTTTCCTTGCTTCTCCTGAGGGCGCCGGCTTTAGCGTGGCACCGCTTTCCGAGGCACAGATTCTGCAACTCCCTGAGTTCGATCAGGCCAAGAAGCTCGTATCCGTACGCCAAAACGATCGGGGCCTCTTCCAAAGCGTCCCCGTAAACGCCGATTCCTACGACGGCCACTTCTGCGCCCGCCTGATTCGTAAGTAACTTCTAAGTTGCGGTGAAATAGGGATTGAATAGCGGCTTCAGCCCACCAAACAGTCCTTATTTCACCGTAACTCATAAGGAAACCTGGGTAGCTAAAGAAACAGCCCCGCGATCGGTTTCGATCGCGGGGCCGCGTTGTTCCTAGTGACTGTGCGGGCAGTTGGCGCAGCAGCCACTGGTGGCGCTGGTGCTGGAGCCGCCGCTTCGCTGGTCGGTGTTGTAGAAACCGCTTCCCTCAAATTTAATGCCGCTGGCCGAGAACGTCTTGGCCGCCGGGGCACCGCAGCTGGGGCACACGACCTCGGGAGTCTCGGACATGGGATGCTCAACCTCAAACACGTTGCCGCAGCTCGAGCACTTGTAATCGTAGCGCGCCATAATACTTCCTTTTCAGCACAAAGCGGGCAGATTACTCTGCCCGCATAAATTCAAACGTCTGTAACTGTACCCTATATCGGGGGTTTTATCACGCTTCGCCCCAGAATCTATGGTTGTTGCGCAGGAGCTGTGCGGTTTTGTTCTCGGCGGCTGCAATGTCCGCCTCGTCAGCCTGCCAGGTCCAGTTGCCCGTGGCCACGCCCGGAACGTTCATGCGCGCGTCGTCGCCAAGCCCCAGGACATCCTGCAGTGGTATCATCACCAGGGGAGCGTCGCTTGCCAGTGCATCGCTCATCAGCTTGGCCGCCACCTCAACACCGCTCGGTTCATCGCCGCCCGCAAAGGAACGGGTGCACCAACCGGCCAGTGTCGACGTATCGTGCGTCGAGGTGTATAGGATCTTTCCTGGCGTGGGATGCACACCGCAACGAACGTCGTAGTCGCTAAACTCCAGCACGTCCATGCCGGGGAAGCCGCAGGTCGAAGCCATGGCGCGAACGCCAGGCGTCAGATAGCCCAAGTCCTCTGCGATAAAGTTGAGCGGACCCAGTTCGTCATAGGCGGTCTGGAACAGGTCCTTGCCCGGGCCCGCCAGCCAGCGGCCGTCGGCGCATGCCTTGCCCGCGGGAATGCTGTAATAGCTGTGGAATCCCAGGAAGTGATCCAGACGCACGCGGTCGTAGAGCGAAAACGCACGACGCAGGCGATCCATCCACCAGCTATAGCCGTTCTGCTTCATGTGGTCCCAGCGGAACGTCGGGTTGCCCCACACCTGGCCCTCGGGCGCAAAGTTGTCGGGCGGCGCGCCGGAAATCTCGATTGCCTTGCCGGTATCGGACAGCCAGAAGTTCTCCGGTTCGCTCCACGCGTCTGCCGAATCGTCGGACACGTACATAGGAATATCGCCGATAACCTCGATGCCCTTCTTGTGCGCATAGTTCATGAGCTCGCACCAAGCCAAGTCAAAGCGGTACTGCATGTACGCCTGAAGCTCGGCCTCGTTGTGGAAGCGCTTGTCGTCGATCAGATGCTCGTTGTAGCGCGCGACATCTGCCGGCCAATCGTGGCGCGACTCGCCCTCAAAGTACTTTTTGACGGCCATATAGACGCAGTATTTCTCGAGCCAATCGGCATTGCGATGCTTAAACGCGGTGTACAGCGGGTCAGCATCCTCGCCGCCGCGGGCCATCCAGGTCTTAAAGTCGGCGGCCAGCTCCTCGTGGCTCTCGGGTAGCAGGTCGATATTGCCTGCAAAGGCCGAAGGACCGGCGTAAGGGGAGCGGAAGAAGTCCGTGGGGTTGACGGGGAGAACCTGCCAGTAGCGCATGCCCATGGCGGCCAGATGGTCGATAAAGCGACGCGTGGGTGCGCCGATCGTACCCGGCTTGCCGTCGTCGGTCGGCACCGATGTGATATGGCACACAACACCCGCACCGTGATCGAGCGGCTCCTGCAGGCGCTGCTCGGCATGGTGATAGATGATTGACGAGCCCAGCGGGTACAGGTCGAGCGTGACCGTACCGTTGTGGATCTCGCACTCGTGACCGCTGATCACGTCACTCGCACATTCGTCGAGCGCCGGAATCGTCACGCGGTGCGAATTGCGCAGGCTGCGGTTGATGATAACCGTCGCAGACTCGCCATCCTTGCCCGTACGGTTGTAGGCAAGTACCTCGTCATTGAGCGCGAAGGCCTTGATTTCACCGTCGATCATAAACGGTAGCGCGCGGCGCACGGCCGAGGCATTCTTGACGATCGCGAACGTATCGAAGTCGTGCAGGTTTTCCTTGGTCGGCATGGTGCGGCGATTGCCCGGATCGGTGAGACCCTCCAAGCCGTACTCGTCACCGTAATAGATTGAGGGAACGCCCGGGAACGTCATCTGCATGAGCGTCGCCAGCCAAAAGCGGCTCTTGGCCAGGCCCATGGAGTTCTCGTCCAGGCGCCATTTGCTGCGCTCACTCTCGGGCAGCTGCGACTCGTCGGGGCCACCGCCGAGCACCGAGATAATGCGCGGGCGGTCGTGGCTCGACAGCAGATTGAGCGCGCAGGATAATGCCTCGCGCGGGTAGTTCTCGCGCAGGGTCTCGATATCCTCGGCAGCTTTGTAGGCGTTTTTGTAGCCCATCAAAAAGCCGATGACCATGTCGCGGAAGGGGTAATCCATAGCAGAGTCCAGCTCGGAGCCCTGCAGGTAGCGACGCAGATGGCCGTAGCTGATCTTGTTGGAGGCGTCTTCCCAGACCTCGCCGAGCAGCAGCGCGTCGGGCTTTTCGGCAAGTACGGCCTTTTTGATCTCGGTCAGGAAATCGTCCGAAAGCTCGTCGGCCACATCCAGGCGCCAGCCGTGAGCGCCGGCGCGCAGCCATTTACGAATGACGCCGTCCTTGCCCAGGAGCCGCTCGCGTACCAGCTCGGAGCTCTCATTGATGGCGGGCATATTGCCCACGCCCCACCAACAGTCGTACGAGCCGTCCTCGTGAAAATAAAACGCATCGCGCCACGGCGAATCCTCGCTCTGCCACGCGCCCACGCCGGGGTAGTTGCCGTAGCGGTTGAAGTAGATCGAATCGTCGCCCGTGTGGTTGAACACACCGTCCAGAATGATGGAAATGCCCAGCTTCTCGGCCGCCTCACATAGCTCAGTAAAGTCCTGCTCTGTGCCCAGAATCGGATCGATCTTGGTGTAATCGGCGGTGTCGTAGCGGTGGTTGCTCGCGGCTTCAAAAATGGGGTTGAGGTAGATGGCTGTAAAGCCCAGCTCGGCGATGCGAGGCAGGTCTTCCTGGATACCCTTGAGCGATCCGCCGTAGAAGTCCCAGGTTTTGATGGAGCCGTCCTCGGCGCGCTCGTAAACGGGCGGCTCGTTCCAGTCCTCGACCATCCGGCGCTGGATTCCGTTGCGCGGTTTTTCGACCTCGGCCAGCGTGCGCTCACGCCAGTGCTCGTCGCGGGCATAGCGATCGGGGAAGATCTGGTAGACCATTCCGCGCTCGTACCACTCGGGTCGAACTTCGCGGTGCTTGTAGACGGTGACCTGGAATGACGGCACCTCGGCGTAGTTGTAGGTTACGCCTTCGCCGCCGGTGCGTCCCTGCGGTGCGCCCAAGCGGACCTCGGGCTGGCCCTCGATATTGCAGATAAAGCTGTACCAGATAAGACAGGGCTCGGCGCACTCCAGCTCGGCGGTAAAGATGCCGTCGCCCTCGTGCGTCATGGGATACCGAGACTCACCGATCTCATCGACCCAGGTGCGCAGCGTAAGCGTTGCCTGCGCGGGATCGGCATCCTCCAAAATCACCGAGAGCGAAACGGATGTTCCAGTGGTCACAGCGCCAAACGGAGTGCGAAACTGCGGCAGACGGCTGTTGTGTATCAATCTCATAGTACGGTCCAGTTCAATAGAATCACGGCCTGCGGGCCATGGGCTTTACGCACAAGATGTAAGTATATCTGTTGTACACAGGCTGTATAAACAACCTCCGTTTACCATCGGCGAACGGTTGTCCTAGAAAATCGTTTTACCAACTACTTATAGAAAAGGGGCGCCCGGTTGGAGCGCCCCTTACACAGGGTTTGATGAGGTTTTGAATCGTCTGTGGGCTAGCGCCGCTTGCGGGTGGCCGTTGCCTTGCGGACGGACGTCTTCTTGGACGGGGCCTTTTTCTCTGCCGGAGCGGCGGGGGAGACCGGAGTCTCCTTGGCGGGCTCGGGCTTGGCCGTAGCCTTCGGTGCGGCCTTGACCTCAGCGGCCTTCGGCGCCGGCTTGGTCTTCACCTCGGCCTTGGGCTCCTCTTTGGCAGCAGTGGGCTTAGTCTCAGCCTTGGGAGTCGTGGTCTTTGCCGTGGTCTTCTTGGCCGTCGTCGTGCGCTTTCGCGTGGTGGTTTTGGCGGCGGGCTTGGTCTCGACGGTTGCCTCCGCCTTGGACTCGGCAGGCGTCTCCCCGACCTTGGCGGCCGGCTTTGCGGCAGTCTTGGGGGCAGCCTTCGTTGCAGTGGCCTTGGTAGCCGTCGCCTTCGTAACTGTAGCCCTCTTGGCTGCCGTTGCCTTCTTGGCGGCCGGCTTGGCCTCGGCGACCTCGGCCTTTACCTCGGGAGCAGCCTCGGCTTCGGCGGCCTTCTTGGTAGCGGCGGTCGTGCGCTTGCGCGAGGTCGTTGTCTTGGCAGCGGTGGTCTTTGTTGCCGCTGCCTTGGTCGCTGTGACCTTCTTGGCCGCCGTCTTGCGCGTCGTGGTCTTCTTAACTGCGGGCTTTGCAGCGGGCTTGACCTCGGCCTCTGCCTCAGGAGCAACCTCAACCTTCACCTCAGGCTCGGCCTTTGCGGGCTCAGCCTCAACCGGCTTCTCCTCGGCCTTGGGCTCCTCAACAGCAACCGGCTCCTCGGCAGACTCAACCACGGCCACCGGCCTCTCAATCTCCGGATGCATAAAGAAGTACAGGTCCAGATACTTATCGGCCGAACGCGTCCAGCTAAAGTCCTGGCTCATGGCCTGCGTGACAAGCTGATCCCAGGCCTCGCGGTTATCCCAGAACAGGCGCGCCGCGCGGAATACGGCATCGCCCATCTCGTCGCCGTTAAAGTTGCTAAACGAGAAGCCCGTGCCCTCGCCGGTAAACTCGTTGTAAGGCTGCACGGTGTCCTTGAGGCCGCCGGTTTCGCGCACGATGGGCAGGGTGCCGTAGCGCATGGCGATGATCTGCGACAGACCGCAGGGCTCAAACTTCGAAGGCATCAGGAACATGTCGGCGGCGGCATACATGCGCTGCGACAGCGCCGGATCGAACTCGATGCGCGCGGCCATGGTACCGGGGTACTTGTCCTGGAAGTAGCGCAGGCCGTCCTCGTAGTCGCGGTCACCGGTGCCCAGTACCGCCACCTGCACGCCGCCGGCCAAGATGCGGTCGAGTGCGTACATGACCAGGTCCATGCCCTTCTGGCGCGTCAGACGCGTGACCATCACCATGAGCGGACGGTCGTCGCGAACCTCGAGACCCAGCTCTTCCTGCAGCTTTGCCTTGCACACGGCCTTGCCAGAACGGTCCTCCACGGTGTAGTTGGCGGCAATGCGCTTGTCGGTTGCCGGGTCAAAGCCCGCGACGTCGATGCCATTCAAAATGCCCTGCAGCGCGTACGAACGCTCGCGCAGCACGCCGTCTAGGCCCTCGCCAAACTCGGGCGTCTGGATCTCGTTGGCATAGGTAGGGCTCACCGTGGTGATGGCGTCGGCATAGCGCAGCGCGCCCAGCATGTAGTTGATGCTGCAGGCGTCGCAACGCAACTGCGAGGCGGCCGCAGGAATATGCGCCACACCCAGGATGTCCTCCATCACGGTGTCGCTAAACTGGCCCTGGAACGCCACGTTGTGGATAGAGAACACGGTCTTGACGCGGTCATACAGCGGCAGGCCCTGGTAGAACTCGCGCAGGAACACGGGCGCCAGTGCGGTCTGCCAGTCGTTGCAGTGCAGGATGTCGCACTCAAAGCCCTCGGGCAGGTGCTGCAGACTCTCGGTGATGGCCTTGGAGAAGAATGCGAAGCGCTCGCCGTCGTCAAAGAAGCCGTACGGATAGTCGCGCGCAAAGTAGCGCTCGTTGTCCACGAACATATAGGTGACGCCGTCGTGCTCGAGCTTCTCCAGCCCGCAGTACTCGTTGCGCCAGCCCAGGCTTACGTAAAAGTCGGCAAAGTGCTCCATCTGCGCCTTGTACTCGTCTTTGATGGTGGCGTACTTGGGCACCATCACGATAACCTCGGCGCCGGCGCGCACAAGCGCCGCAGGCAGCGAGCCAGCCACGTCACCCAGGCCACCGGTCTTAACAAACGGTGCGCACTCGGCCGAGGCAAACACGATCTGCATCTTTTTGCTGGAATCAGCCATATTGTCTCCCATGTTGTTATTCGAGAATAGCCGCCAGGCGCGAACCGGGCGGCTATTCTACATGTTACGAGCGATGTTGCGGTGCCAACGTTAACGTACGATGGTGGTGTCGGAAGTTAACGGAGCCTTGCCCAGCACCAGGATGTTCTCGGGCGTGCCGCGAAGCTCGGTGTTGGTGGGAACCACGTTGTTTTTGTCCAGAATGGCGTTCTCAACGCGGGCGCCGCTCTTGATGATGCAGCTCTGGTTGATGATCGAGTTGGTCACCGAAGCGCCTTCCTCGACCACGACGCCACGCGACAAGATCGAATTGCGCACGGTGCCCTTGATGATGCAGCCGGCTGAGATGATCGAGTTGCACGCGTGGCTGCCGGTCGCATAGCGCGAAGGCGGCACGTCGTGAGCCTTGGTCAGGATCGGGCGCTCGGGGTCAAAGAGCTGGTCGGCGACGGTCTGGTCGAGCAGGTCCATGCTGCGGCGATACAGCGACTTCTCGCTAAACACGCCCACGACCTCGCCCTTGTACTCGTAGCTGCACACGTCGATGTTGCCAAAGTCGCCCTGGAGCGCCTCGAGCAGGTCCAGATAGTCGGCGGCCTGGTAGTGGTCGATGATCTCGAGCAGCGTCTCGCGGTTGACGATGCAGCAGTCCATAGAGGCGTTGTCGCCGTACACGACGCCGGCGCTCACGCCCGTCAGGCGGCCGTTCTCGTTAATCTCTAGCTTGGTCTCGTCATCGACGTTGCGCGTGGCCTTGCAGTACACCACGGTCATCTGGGCACCGGAGTTCTCGTGCGCCTCGATGATGGTGTTGAGGTCCATGTTAAAGATGATGTTGGTGCCCATCATCACGACATAGGGCTTCTCCGAGCGCTGGAACAGCGTCTTGTTGGAGATGATGTCGCGCAGCAGGAAGCGCATGCCGCCCTTGGTGGTGCCATACGCGTTGCCGGGCACCATGAACAGGCCGCCCTTCTTGCGGTCCAGGCCCCAGTCCTTGCCAGAGCCCACGTGGTCGATCAGCGAGCGGTAGTTGCCCGGCATGACGACGCCGACGGTCTTAATGCCGGCATTCATCATGTTGGACAGCGGGAAGTCGATCAGGCGGTAGCGGCCCAAAAACGGAACGGACGCGATGGGGCGGTCCTTGAGCAGGACGCTGCCGTAGGTCGAAGAGTAGTTAGCGGTGATGTAACCGATGGCCTTGCGATTGATCATCGGATCATTCCCCCTTCCCGATAACGACGTCATTTCCAACGACGGCCGTATCCTTGGTGGTATCGACAGAGCCGAGCTTCACGCCCTCTTCGACCGTGGAGTTCTCGCCCAAAATAGCGCGGCAGATGTGCGCGCCGCTCTTAACGTGCGCACCCGGCAGCAGCACGGAGTCCTCGACCACGCCGCGCTCCTCGATGATGACATCGGTCGAAAGGATCGAGTGGCGAGCGGTGCCGTAGATCTTGCAGCCATTGGAGACCAGGCAGTCGTCTAGGCGGCCGTCCGGGCCAATGTAGTGCGGCGGACGCGTGGTGATGTTGGACATGATGGGGAAGTTCTTGTCGAACAGATCGAACTCGGGGTTGTTACCCAGCAGGTCCATCGAGGTCTCATGGAAGCTGGCGATGGTGCCGACGTCCTTCCAGAAGCCGTGGAACTCGTAGCTGTACAAGCGCTTGTTCTCACCGAGCAGCTTGGGGATGATGTCCTTGCCAAAGTCGTGGCTCGAGCGCTGGTCCAGAGCGTCCTCCTCGAGCGCCTCGATCAGCACGTCGGCCGAGAAGATGTAGATGCCCATGGACGCGAGGTTCGAATCGGGCTTCTCGGGCTTCTCGGTGAACTTGGTGATGCGGCCGTCTTCGGGGTCGGTGGTCAGGATGCCAAAGCGGCTGGCCTCCTCCCACGGCACGGGCATAACGCTCACCGTGAGGTCGGCGTTGTTCTCAATGTGCGTCTTGAGCATCTTGCGGTAATCCATGCGATACAGGTGATCGCCCGAAAGAATCAGGACGTACTTGGGGTCGTTGGCCTTGATGTAGTCGAGGTTCTGCGTAATGGCGTCGGCCGTGCCCGCATACCAGGCGCCGCCGGTCTGCGTCTCGTACGGCGGCAGGATCGACACGCCGCCGTCGCGGCTGTCCAGATCCCACGCCTCGCCGGAACCCACGTAGGCATGCAGCAGGTAGGGACGGTACTGCGTCAGAACGCCCACCGTGTCGATGCCCGAGTTGGAGCAGTTGGACAGCGAAAAGTCGATAATGCGGAACTTGCCACCAAAGCTAACCGCCGGCTTGGCGATCTTTTGGGTGAGTGCCCCCAATCGGCTGCCCTGTCCTCCTGCGAGGAGCATCGCGATGCATTCTTTCTTACTCATCGATTTCTCCTTCTGTCATCGATGTTCCTAACCCATTAGCGACGGGCGCGGCGCACTGTCACGCCCGTCGAGTAATGCCGTGCGGCAAAGGGAGCTCGCGCGCCTTTACGCGTGCCAGATCTCGTCGCGGTACTCGCGAATGGTGCGGTCGCTCGAGAACCAGCCCGAGGAGGCGGTGTTGAGCAGGGCCTTGCGGTTCCAGGTCTCCTGGTCGCCGTAGCTGTTCGTGAGCTTCTCCCAGGCGTCGACGTAGCTACGGAAGTCAGCCATGACCAGATCGGGGTCGTTGTTGTTCATGAGCTCGTTGTAGATGCTCTCGAAGTTGCCCGAAAGACCCGCAAAGGTGTTGTCCTTGAGCTCGTCCATAACGCGGCCCAGACGCTCGCGGTCGCCGTTGAGGGTATCCCACGCAAAGTAGCTGTTGGATGCCCAGAGCTGCTCGACCTCGGGAGCGGTCAGGCCAAAGATGGCCTCGTTCTCGCGGCCGGCCAGGTCGGCGATCTCGATGTTGGCGCCGTCGAGGGTGCCCAGCGTAATGGCGCCGTTCATCATGAGCTTCATGTTGGACGTGCCCGAGGCCTCCTTGCCGGCCGTGGAGATCTGCTCCGAGATCTCGGCGGCGGGGTAGATGAGCTGGGCGTTGCTCACGCGGAAGTTGGGGATAAAGCAGACCTTCATGACCTCATTGACGCGGGCATCGTTGTTGATGACGTCGGCCACGGAGTTAATGAGGCGGATGGTCTCCTTGGCAAAGGTGTAGCTCGAGGCGGCCTTGCCGCTAAAGATGAAGGTCGTCGGCGTCACGTGGAAGTTAGGATCGGCGATGCGACGGTTGTAGATGTCCATCACCTTCATGATGTTCATGAGCTGGCGCTTATAGGCGTGGAAGCGCTTTACCTGGACATCGAAGACGGTGTTGGGGTCGATAACCAGACCGGTCTCGGCCTTGACGTAGGCGGCCAGGCGCTCCTTGTTAGCGCGCTTGGAGGCACCCACGGCCTTCAGGAACTCGGTGTCGTCCTTAAACTCCTTGAGTTTCTCAAGCTCAAAGGCGTCTTTGAGCCAGCCATCGCCAATGGCCTCGGTCACGAGCTTGGCGTAGGTGGGGTTGGCCTCGGCAAAGAAGCGACGGTGCGAGATGCCGTTGGTCTTGTTGTTGAACTTCTCGGGCGTCAGGGCATAGAAGTCCTTGAGCACGATGTTCTTGATGATGTCGGAATGGATCTTGGCCACGCCGTTGACGCTGTGGCTGCAGATCACAGACAGGTTGGCCATGCGAATCTCGCCGTCCCACAGGATGGCGGTCTGGCGCAGACGCTCCTGCCAGCCCTCCTTCGTGGTGTCGAACGACTCGTGCCAACGACGGCTGATCTCGTCGATGATCTGGTACACGCGGGGGAGGAGCTTGGAGAACGTGCCGATAGGCCACTTCTCCAAGGCCTCGGGCAGGATGGTGTGGTTGGTGTAGCTCACGACCTGCGTCACGATGTTCCAGGCGTCATCCCACTCAAGCTTCTTCTCGTCGATGAGGATGCGCATGAGCTCGGGGCCGCACATGGCGGGGTGGGTATCGTTGGTGTGGATGGCCACAAACTGCGGCAGCAGCTCCCAGTTCTCGCCGTGCTCCTTCTCAAAGGTGTCGAGCAGGCTGTAGATGCCGGCCGAGACAAACAGGTACTCCTGCTTCAGGCGCAGCAGACGGCCGTGCTCGCCGGCGTCATTGGGGTAGAGGATGGCGCTGATGGCCTCGGCCTCGGCGCGCTCGGCATCGGCCAGGGCGTAGTCGCCGCGGTTGAAGGCCTCCAGGTCAAAGTGCTCCTCGACCGGCTCGGCGGCCCAGACGCGCAGCTTGTTGACGGTCTCGCCGGCATAGCCCACAACGGGGATGTCATAGGGAACAGCCAGGATGTCCTGCGTGTCCACCGTGCGGTAGAACGTGCGGCCGTTCTCCTCAAAGCCCTCAACATGGCCGCCAAACTTAATGGTCACGGCCTTGTCCTGACGACGGACCTCCCAGGGATAGCCGTGGGTGAGCCACTCGTCGGTGGCCTCGACCTGGCTGCCGTTGACGATCTCCTGCTTAAACAGGCCGTAGCGGTAGCGCATACCGTTGCCGTAGCCAGCAATGCCCTCGGCTGCCATGGAATCCAGGAAGCACGCTGCCAGACGGCCCAGGCCACCGTTGCCCAGAGCCGGATCGGGCTCCTGGTTCTCGATGACGGACAGGTCAAAGCCCATGTCGTCGAGCGCCTCGGCGACCATATCGCGCACGCCAAAGTTGAGCAGGTAGTTGTCGAGCAGGCGACCGATCAAAAACTCGATCGAGAAATAGTACACGCGCTTCTTGCCCTCGGCGGTCACACGGGCGTCACTCTTGGTGGCAACGGTGCGCGCCTTCTCGGCCACGAGCTTGGCCAGGGCGTTAAAGCGGTCGAGGTCGCTGGCGGCCTCGACGCTCTTGCCGCTGATGCTCATGACGGCATCGCGATAGAGCTCGGTAAACTCCTGCTTGTTGTCGAAGATCTTATTCATACGTTCCTTTCCCCCGGGGATGTTTCTCCCGGAACGGTTATGACTTGTATCCTACGCCTCGTCGGGGCGGGTAATTACAGCTGTAACGGTTTTGTTACGCATCCTTGGCAGACGGCTTAACAGAAGCAGACTTGGTCTTGGTAGCGGCCTTTTTGGCAGCCGGTTTCTTGGCTGCGGCCTTAGCAGCGGGCTTTGCGGCAGCCTTGGCCTTGGCCTTGGTCGTCGTGGCCTTCGCCTTAGCCGGAGCCTTCTTGGCAGCCGCAGGCTTGGGCTTCACCGAGGACGTGCGCTTTTTGGGCGCAGCCTTGGGCTCCTCGACCACGGGCGGCTTGTAGCTGCTGGGACCGCGGCGCTTAAGCACCACGCCAGCTAGGCCGGGCACCTTAATCTCAATGGAGTCCATCTGCCCGTTCCAGGGATAGGGCTCGCTCGAGCAGGTGCAGGGCTCCTCACCGGCGTATCCGCTGCCACCGAACTCGGGACGGTCGGAATCAAAGATGACCTCCCAGTCACCCTCGCGCGGCACGCCCACGCGGAAGCTCTCGTAGCTCGCCGGGTCAAAGTTGATCAGGATCACCAGGTCGTCGTCGATGTCCTCGCCCTGGCGCACAAAGCTCACGATGGACTGCTTGGAGTTGTCCGCGTCGATCCAGGTAAAGCCGTCATCGGTGTAGCCGCGCTCGTACAGGGCGGGCTCGGCGGTGTACAGGTGGTTGAGCGCCTTGATAAACGCCTGATGATGACGGTGGGTCTCGTACTCCTCGGTCAGGAACCACTGGATGGACTCGTAATAGCGCCACTCAATAAACTGGCCGATCTCGTTGCCCATAAAGTTGAGCTTGGCACCGGGGTGCGTCATCTGGTAGAAGGCCAGCGTGCGCAGGCCGGCAAATTGGCGCCACCAGTCGCCCGGCATGCGGCCGATCAGCGAGCACTTGCCGTGTACGACCTCGTCGTGGCTCAGCGGGCAGATGAAGTTCTCGGTAAAGGCATACATGATGGAGAATGTGAGCAGCCCGTGGTTGCCGGGGCGCCACGGAAAATCGGTCTGCATGTAGTGCAGGGTGTCGTTCATCCAGCCCATGTCCCACTTATAGTGGAAGCCCAAGCCGCCGTCCTGCGGCGGATAGGTCACGAGCGGCCATGCGGTGGACTCCTCGGCCATCATCATCACGTCGGGGTAGTGTGCCTCCACGGCGCAGTTGACCTGGCGGATAAATGCGCTGGCGTCCAGGTCCTCCTCGGTACCGTACTTGTTGAACTTCTTTTGCCCCGGATCGTCGATGCCAAAGTTGAGGTACAGCATACTGGACACGCCGTCCATACGAATGCCGTCAACGTGGAAGTTCTCGAGCCAGTACAGCACGTTGGAGACCAGGAAGGAGCGGACCTCGCCACGGGCGAAGTCGAACTTGTGCGTGCCCCAGTTGGGGTGAATCTCGTGCTCAAACAGCATATGGCCGTTAAAGGTAGCAAGGCCGTGGGAGTCGGCACAAAAACCGCCGGGCACCCAGTCCATGATTACGCCAATGCCCGCCTTGTGACACGCATCGATAAAGTGCATGAGCTGCTGCGGGTTGCCGTAGCGCGACGTGGCGGCATAGTAGCCGGTCGTCTGGTAGCCCCAGGAGCCATCGAAGGGATGCTCCATAAGCGGCATGACCTCGATATGCGTGTAGCCCATGTCGTGCACGTAGTCCACGAGCTCGACCGACAGGTCGTCGTAGGTGTAGAACTCGCCGCGCTGCGCGGGGAAGGGGTCCATGGGACCGGGGTAGTTGCCGTACTCGTCCGGCTCGCCCTGTGGCGCGTCGCCGTGGCGCTTCCACGAGCCAATATGCACCTCGTAGATGTTAAGGGGCTGCGACATGTGGTTATGACTGGCGCGGCGCTTGAGCCATGCGGCGTCGTTCCACTTGTAGCCATCGAGGGTCCACAGCACGCTTGCCGTTCCCGGAGGGCACTCGGCCTTGAAGGCGTACGGATCGGCCTTGTAGAGCTTCTCGCCCTCGTTGGTCTCGATGAGATACTTATAGAGCTGGCCCTGCTCGGCGCCAGGAATAAAACCTTCCCAAATAGCGCTCGTATGCATGGGCACCAGCGGGTTGGCTTGCTCATCCCAGTCGTTAAATTCGCCAATGACGTGAACGCTCTTTACGTCGGGCGCCCAAACGCAAAAACGCCAGCCGCGCGTACGGTTCTGCGTGTCGGGGTGCGCGCCCATCTTTTCCCAGCTGCGCTCCCACGTACCGATGCCAAACAGATAGACATCGTCTTTGGTGAGCTCCGGCGCGTGCGGGGCGGCTTTACGGGTAGCAGGCTTTTTGGTTGCTGGCTTTAGCTTTGTATCGCTCACGTTTGATCCCATCATGACGCGGCAGCGTGTTGCCTTGGTGACTAGATGCGAAAGGTCCAAGGCTGCACGAATCGAAGGGACGGCGATAGTTCTATGATTCGTTCCACCTCGCGTGCTCGGTGGAACTTTCGGCAGAAACTACGATAACACCTGTACGTTACTTTTATGAAGGAAAGTGGTTTTAGGGCGGCGTTTAATCGGTAAGCGCCATGTTTAGACCACTGGCAGAATTGCCGTGGTAAAGCTCTTGACAGTTTTACCAATTAGGGTTTCAAAATTGTTTGCCTGACGTTTGGTAAAACGTTTTTAGCAGGTTGTTTACCATTTGACATCGAAAGGTTCGTTTATGTCCCAGACCGCCGCCCCCAACGTTGCTTTTATTTTCGATTGCGACGGCACCCTGGTTAATAGCACCCCCGTTTGGGCCTATGCCCAGCCCGAGTTATTGCACCGCCACGGAGTTGACGTGACGGTCGACGATTTTGCCCAGTTTGAGCATCTTTCGCTGGAGGACGAATGCCAGGCCTACCACGACACCTGGGGCATTGGAGCGAATGGCGAGGAGCTGTATCGCGAGCTGAGCGACATCCTGATCGATGGGTACTCCAAGGTGCCGCCGCGCGAGGGGCTCCTGGCATTTTTGGAGCAGACGAAGGCGGCGGGCATTGCCTTGTGCGTTGCCACGTCCACGCCGGCCGAGCTGGTTAAGTCTGCGCTTGCGGGCGCCGGGCTCGACGCGTACATGGAGTTTGTTACCACGACGGGCGAGGCAGGACGCTCCAAACAGTTCCCCGACGTATACGAGCTGGCGCTGCGCCGCCTAGAAGAGCGCCACGGGCACAAGTTTGAGCGCGCGTGGGTGTTTGAGGACGCCGTCTTTGGCCTAAAGAGTTCTGGGGTCGCCGGCTTTAAGCGTGTAGGTATTTATGACCCGCACGGCCGTATGAAGCGCGACGATGTGCGCGCCAACTGCGATATCTTTATCGACAGCTACGAGGAGCTGGATCTGCCCCGCTTGCTTGCGTTTGAGGGATAGGCGATGGCTGTGGCTTGTAAGGTATTAGTGGTCTGCGGCTCGCCGGTGGTGGCGAGCGCGGATCTGTTGCGTAGGCTAGCAGGGGAGTGCGACCACGTTGTCGCCGTGGACCGCGGACTCGACGCGCTGCTGGGCGCCGGCCTGGGCTGCGACGTCTATGTGGGGGATGCCGACACGGTGAGCGATGCGGGTCGCGCGCTAGTCGATGCCGCCGAAGCCTTTGAGGTAGAACGCCACGACCCCTACAAGGACTATACCGATCTGGCATTGGCGCTCGATTCCGTCCGCCGTCGCTGGCCGGGTGCCGAAGTAGTTGCGACATGCGCCACCGGCGGCCGTCCCGACATGGCCCTAAGCGTCCTAGGTCTACTATCCAGCTACAAAGAGGCCCCCGTCTGGATTGCCGAGGACGCGACCACAGCTCGCATTCTGCACGAAGGCGAATCCTGGACCATTGAGGGCGCCGAAGGCAAGACGTTCTCCATCATCGCCATTGCCCCCAATACAGAGGTAAGCGAACACGGCCTTGAATGGGAACTAGATCACGCCCCGCTGGGCTTGTTGGCCGACACGGGCATTAGCAACGTCGTCAGGTCAACAGCCACGATCCAAGTCCACACCGGCACCGCCATATCTTACCTATATCAATAGGCATTTATTATCTGACCCAAAAAAGTCCTTGCACGTCGCGCCAACTTCCCCTATAGTATCTCCACGTCACGGGGGCGTAGCTCAGCTGGGAGAGCGCTTGACTGGCAGTCAAGAGGTCAGGGGTTCGATCCCCCTCGTCTCCACCATCGTTAATGCAAAGGCCTTCAGAATTCCGAAGGCCTTTTTTCATGCCAAAATACCTCGCGCCACAAACCCAATCCACACCAACAAAAAGTTGCACAATTTATTTCCCATGTCTGTACATAGTTTGTTATCCAAACGCAATTACCAATACAGCTCGCTGCTCCAGTTGGGCTTCAGGAACGCTTCCAATAATTGACAGCACCCCAATAACCTGCGCCAACGTGAACAACATCCCAAAACAACCCCCTTAAGCACGTCAAATGAACGATATGTTGTCCAACGCAGCCCAAATCAGTTTCACTAACAGCTTGTGCTAGGATACCTAACGTTACATGAGTTCAACTGTGCTCACGGCCTCAGCAAGCCACAAAGCGCAGGGTCGATCAGCATCCGGCCGTAACGGCGGTGCCAGAAACACCACGAGCTCCAATATCGATTGCCATGCACGTTTTGTACTTATTTTTGCGGCTATTCATTAGTTCGCTTTAGGCAGTGCAATAAGTTGCTATGGCAAACCACAGCAGTCCTTCAGCTGTTTGCGTGCGGTCCATTTTTGCACCCGCTTGACTGGCTCGCACGCAGCCAGCTGGGGACGCGGTCATTTTGCGATACACATCCGCGTCTCTAGCAACTGCGCTTGTACATACCGTTCACGGTGGGGCAGAGCCACGTGCTTGTCTGACTGGGCTCAGGGTTTGAATATGGAGCGCCTTCGCGCACAAGCGCCCTGGCGAAGCCATACCCAAACCCCGTGAGCCACACGTAAGACAGAAAGGGGGTGGTCCTCGTGTGGTATGTAATCCAGGTCATTAACGGTCGCGAAGACGTAATGCGCGAGCGCATCGAGCGCGTGGTGCCGGCGAGTGCCATGCAAGAGCTCTTTTATCCCCAATATCAAACCGAGATTAAGATACACGGCGAATGGGTCAATACGACCAAGCCACTCTTTCCCGGTTACCTTATCTGCGACACGGCAGATCCCCGCACCGTGCAACAGCATCTGCTGCGCATGGACGACTTTGCCCGGGTGTTATCCCAGGACGGTCAGTTTGTGCCGCTGGCAAAAGAAGAGACCCAGCTCATTGGCAGTTTTACCAATAGAGGAGACCGCGTAGTGCCCATGAGCGAGGCCTTAAAAGACGGCGACCAGGTCGTAGTGACGGCAGGTCCACTGTTGGGCCACGAGGGCCTCATCAAAACCATTAATAGACGTAAATGCACTGCTTATCTGGAGCTCAACCTGTGCGGCCGACGCGTAACTACGCGCGTTGGCCTTGCCGTGCTTTCAAACGAGCAGCGCGTCATGCGCAACCTCAAAAAGGTAATCGCCTAGCTGCTGGCGATTTCCGCAAAGGACAGGGAGGATCCCCGACCCGGGGACGAAATCTTGGAAGAGAACGTGTCAGATAAAACAGAATATGTAATGGACTTGCCCAAAGTCACAAGATTTCCTAGGGCAACAGAGTTTCCGCCTCCTGTCGAGAACCCAGCTCCTGCTATGGGTTTCGTTGCAACTGGCACTTATAAGGCGCCTGCGCCGGACTCGTCGTGTGCCGCCCCCAAGAAAGGTGGGCCGGCCTACCTCGCTATTAAGCGTGCATTTGATATTGTTTTCTCGGCGGGTGTTTGCGCAGTTCTTTTAATCCCCGTTGCGACTGCATGCGTTGCAATTGAGATCGACACCCCCGGCAAGCCGTTCTTCCGCCAGGAGCGTATCGGCAAGAATGGAAAACCGATATACATATTTAAGTTGCGCACCATGGTGTCGGATGCCCATGAGCATCCCGAGAAGTATATGACTTCCGAACAGCTGGCTCAGTGGAAACGCGAGCAGAAGGTCGACGATGACCCACGCATTACGCGCGTTGGTCGCTTCCTGCGACGCACCTCACTCGATGAGTTGCCGCAGTTTATCAACGTGCTCATGGGTGACCTCTCTGTCATTGGCCCCAGACCGGTGACGCTCGAAGAGACGTACGAGTATGGAGATGCCCGTGATGAAGTGCTCTCCTGCAAACCGGGGATCACCGGCTGGTGGGCTGCCACTGACCGCAATGACTCAACGTGGGCTAGTGGCCAGAGGCAGGCTCGCGAGTTATTTTATGTGCGCCATCAATCGGTTGGCCTAGACGCCCGCGTGTTTGTTAAGACCTTCAAGGCAATGAGGAAGGGCAAGTGATGGCTCCCTCCTTGAGCGTAGTCATACCAACCCTAAATGCGGCGGGCGAGATCGATGAGCTCTTGACCCTCATCGAAACTCAGACTCTCAGGCCCTTCGATATCTTGGTGGTTGACTCATCCTCCGAAGATGGCACCGTTGACGAGGTCGCCAAGCATCCTCGGGTTAACTTCGTTCGCATAGAACGTAAGGAATTCAATCACGGTTCGACCCGCGACATAGCTTTGAGGCACACCGCGGGTGATTTCGTTTGTTTTCTCACACAGGATGCTGTGCCCGCTTCCAGTCGCTACCTGGAAACGCTTGTCGAACCGTTACTGGCCGATAACTCTGTCGCGCTTGTGAGCGGAAGGCAGCTTCCCAAGGCCGATGCCCGTCGTTTTGAACAGCTGGTGCGTGGTTTCAACTATCCCGACGCACCGTCTGTTCGGTCTAAAGGCGATCTCGAGAAATTTGGGATTAAGACGTTCTTTGCATCTGACGCCTGTTCTGCCTATCGACGGACCGCATATCTCGAATGCGGTGGATTCGATCATGTCAACACCAACGAGGACATGCTCATGGCCGCCAAGTTTATCGCCTCGGGTATGAAGGTCGCTTACGAGCCGCGTGCCGAGGTCTATCACTCGCACAACTTGACGCCATCCCAACAGTTTGCCCGCAACCGTGCCGTCGGTTTCTTTCTCGAAACGCATGCGGACGATCTCATGCAGGCAAGTGAGATCGGTGAAGGGGGCCGGCTCGTCAGGTCAGTCTCCTCTCAGCTTCTTCGGGAAGGTAATTTCGGCGAGTTAGTTGCCTTCGGCGTCGACTGCTGCGCACGCCTTCTGGGAAACCGTGCTGGCCGTAGGGCCGCTAGAAAAGAAAGGCTATAGCAAATGAAAGGCATCATACTCGCCGGCGGGTCCGGCACGCGCCTGTACCCGCTCACGCTCGTGACCTCCAAGCAGCTGCTGCCGGTCTACGACAAGCCCATGATCTACTACCCGCTGTCCACCCTCATGCTGGCGGGCATCCGCGACATCCTGGTCATCTCCACGCCGACCGACCTCCCCAACTTCGAGCGCCTGCTCGGGGACGGCTCGCGCTACGGCG
>USPC01000015.1 GCA_900556605.1 uncultured Collinsella sp.
ACACGTAAGGAGTCGTCGGCAGCGTCAGATGTGTATAAGAGACAGGTATCGATCTCGTCGATAAAGACGATGCACGGGGCCTTTTCCTTGGCCTGCTTAAACAGATCGCGGACCTTGGCGGCGCCACGGCCGACGAACATCTCGACGAACTCAGAACCCGAAATGCTAAAGAACGGCACGCCCGCCTCGCCGGCAACAGCCTTGGCGAGCAGGGTTTTACCGGTACCCGGAGGGCCAACAAGGAGAGCACCGCGCGGCAGCTTGGCGCCAATTTCCTCGTAGCGCTGCGGCTTCTCCAGAAAGTCGACGACCTCCTTGAGGGATTCCTTGGCCTCTTCCTGGCCAGCGACATCCTTAAAGGTCACGCCCACATCCTTGGAGGCGATAACGCGAGCGCCGGACTTACCCAGTCCACCGCCGCCAAAGCCACCGCCGCCAAAGTTCATCGACGGGCCGTCATCGCCCATAGCCTTCTTCATACGACGGTTGAGCCACCAACCGATCAGGAAGAAGATGGCCATGGGAAGAATAAGCGTAAGCAGGTAGTAGGTCATCAGACCCGAGTTTTTATCGGGAACGACCGACTCCAGGGACGCACCGGATTCAAGCACACGATCGGTAAAGCCCGCGTCATTCGGCACACCGGTCGTCTTGTAGGCGATGTTCTCGTCCTCGCCCTTCTTGGTGTAATAAATGGTGTAATCGTCGGTATTATACTCGACCTTGTCGACACTCTTCTTATCGAGCGCTTTGACAAACGTCGAGTAATCGGTCTTCGTAATCTGCTGCGTGTGACCGATGTTGGGGAACAGAACGGTCGAGAGCACGAGGTAGACGACGAAGGCGATGAGCACGTAGAGGATCATATTCCGTCTACGTTTGTTGTCATCCATCTCCATCTGCTTGAACTCCATCTACTGGGGTTGATAATGCTATCTAGAATACCCAACCCGGACGGCGATAAACCGACGCCGGGCACGAAAGGACAGAGATGGCATCACTGGAAGTCGGCAAGGTTCAGATCTACACGGGCGACGGCAAGGGCAAAACCACGGCTGCGCTGGGACTGGCGATGCGCGCCACGGGTTATGGACTCGACGTACTCATGCTGCAGTTTGCCAAGAAGCTGCACTGCGCCGAACATGACGCAGCACCTCGATTGGGGCTACGCATCGTACAAGCAGACCGCGACACACCCGAAGCCTGTGCCGCACAGATCATGGAGCTGGCGCGCGAGCAGATTAGCCAGGTCGACGTGCTGATCTTGGATGAGCTTGGAGAAGCCATGCGACGAGGCTTTGTGACGCGCGAAGATGTCGAAGCGTTGATCGCGATAAAGCCTGCCACCACAGAGCTCGTGCTCACCGGCCGTGGACTGCTGCCGTTGGCCGACCTTGCGAACCTGGTCACCGAAATGCGCCCCGTCAAACACTACTTCGACGAAGGCCTCCTAGCCCGACAAGGCATCGAATACTAATTGATCCAAAGGGGACGGAGGAAAACGGATCATCGACATCAAGACGGAGAGAAATGATCCGTTTTTCTCCGTCCCCAAGGGATCATTTGGCAGTGGCGCGGCCGAGCCAGTTGCCGCTATGGTGGTAGATGGTGAACATCGTGGCGGTGATGAGCCAGGTTACAGGGTAGACCAGCAGCAGGTGCTCAAGCGACGGATCGAACGGCATAATCGCAAACACCCAGATCACCCTGAGCACGACGGTGCCAAAAATCGTGAGCAGCATGGGCTGCAAGCTCACGCCGGCACCACGAATGGAGCCCGACGCGTTTTCGATAATCGAGAAAATCGCGTAGAACGGCGCGATGAAATGAAGAATCGTCGTGGTGTACGCCGCAATCGAAGCATCGTCGACAAACAGACGCGACAGAGGACCCGAGAACACCAGCAGCACGGCAGACAGGCCACCAATGAGCATAAACGACAGCACGAGCGACGTATGGTAGCCCTTGCGCATGCGCTCGTAGTTGCGCGCGCCAAAGTTCTGTGCCGAGAACGTGGTGATCGACACGCCAAGCGCCTCGGTAACCATCCAGACAATGCCATCCAAACGGCCCGAAAGACCCCACGCCGTGGTGACATCGGCGCCAAACGAGTTGACCGACACCTGAATCAAAACGTTGGAAATCGAATACGCAGCAGACTGAAAGCCAAGCGGCAGACCACACGAGATCATGCTCTTACAAATGCCAGGATCAATGCCGAGTTTGGACAGTGAAAGCCGCCACGCACCCGGTGCGTGCATCATGCGAATCACGATCATCGTGGCGTTGGAGCAAATGGTCAGCGCCACCGCGATGCCGCAGCCCAGAGCCTCCATATGAAGCACGGCAACGAAGATAACATCCAGCACCGCATTAACAAGGCAGCCGGAAGCGATGATCACAGCAGGCCCGCGCGTGTCGCCCACGGCGCGCAGCAGTGCCGTTCCCATATTGAGCAGCAGCGCCGCAACCATGGCGGCAAAATAGCAACGAGCATAGGCCACGCCCTCAGCCAATAGCTCATGCGGCGTGTTCATAAGCACCAGCATGGGCTCAACGAACACTATGCCAAGAATCGAGAAAACGATACCGCCCACCAGCGCGAGGGTCATGGCCGTATGGACCGAACGGCTCAGTCGCTCATCATCGTGCTGGCCAAAATACTGACCGGTAATGACCGCGCAGCCGGCGCCGACGCCAACGCAAAAGCCAATGCAGAGCTCGGTGAGCACCATCGTGGCCTGAATGCCGCCCAGTGCGAGCTTGCCGCCAAACTGACCGACGATATAGGTACCGATAAGCGTGTAGGCCTGCTGAAAAAACGAACTAAAAAAGATGGGAACGCACAGCGAAAGCAGCTGCTGCCAAATAACGCCCTGCGTTACATCGATAGCCGTAGATTTCTTAGCCACACGCCCTCCCCACTAGCGTACGTCATACAACAAAACATCAATTGAACGGCAAAGCCATTATCAGCTTAACACCAACCGAAGACAGCAGAAACGCCCTTGGCGGCAAAGCTCGAGAGCACCCCGCTAGTGATACAGCCCCGGCTGGTAGTGGTACTCGTTGCTCACATGCGGGCACAGCTGCCAAAAGGCGACGGCACTCGCCGCGGCCACGTTGAGCGAATCGACCCCGTGCGCCATCGGAATGCGCACGGCCCGGTCGCAGCCCGCGATGGTCTTGGCGCCCAGGCCGGCACCCTCGGTGCCCATAAAAATTGCCAGGCGGTCAATCTTCTGCAGCACAGGATCATCAAGCGAAACAGAGTCGTCCGTCAACGCCATGGCGGCACACGAAAAACCGGCATCGCGCAGCGCCGCCAGGCCGTCATGCGGCCACACACGCGCCTCACTGCCAATACGCGTCCACGGCACTTGAAACACGGTCCCCATGCTCACGCGGGCCGAGCGACGGTACAGCGGGTCACAGCACGTAGGACTCACCAGAATGCCGTCGACATTGAGCGCGGCGGCCGAGCGGAAAATCGCGCCGACGTTGGTGTTGTCGACAATGCCCTCGAGCACGCACACACGCACCGGACGCTCCCCCGCCGCCTCGACGACGCCGCCCAAGAACTCATCAACCGGAATCTGCCGCGGGCGACGAAACGCCGCGAGCGCACCGCGCGTCACGTTAAAGCCCGTCAATTGCTCCATGAGCTCCATGGAGGCAACGAACACAGGAACAGGGCCGGCGTCCTCGCGCACAACCAGGCGCTCAAACAGCGGCATCATCTGGTCGAGCCAGCGTTCGCCCAAAAGAAAGCTCACCGGCTCATATCCGGCACGCACCGCGCGCTCAATAACCTTGGCACTCTCGGCGATAAAGATGCCCTTTTGCGGCTCCAGCACACAGCGCAGCTCACGCTCCGTCAGTCGCATGTAGGCGTCGAGTCGCTCGTCATCGAGCGACTCGATTCGCAGCACCTCAACGGCATCAGTCATAACAGCCAGCCCGTACCTTTCTTACAGCAGCATCTATATCAAACGAGGCGACGCCAGGCGCCGCCCCTTACTCATTCCAACCCGATAATACCGTGGGCAAATAGGAGATTTAAGCATCAACGCGACGATACGTCACGAACTCATAATCGAGGCCTTCGTCACCCTCGCCCGCGAAAATCGTGGCAACCCCGCCAGCCTTCGAAACTTCCCATGCAGGATCGGCGTCTAAATTGGGAAAATACGTGTCCACGGGATGGACGCAGTGGTTATGCGTGACCTCGGCCTCGGCGCAGTACGGCAAAAACTGCCGATAGACATCGCCGCCACCAATAACCCACGCAAGGGGCTCATCAGCAACCGCGGCGAGCGCCTCGTCGATGCTATGCACCACGTCGACGCCCTCGGGGGCAAAGCTCTCGTCGCGGGTAAGCACGATATTGCGACGGTTCTTGAGCGGACGCCCACCGGGAAAACTCAGCAGCGTCTTGCGCCCCATGATGACCGGGCAACCCTTGGTGCAGGCCACAAAATGGCGCATGTCGGCGCGATTGGACACCACCATGTCGCCCTCGCACCCAATGCCCCAATCATCACACACGGCGACAATGGCAGAAAGCTTACACGTCATGAGCGCCACCTACACCGCAATGGGAATGTTCTTGACCTGCGGGCCGTGCTCGTAGCCCTCCACGATCAGGTCGTCGGTCGTAAACGCGTAGAAATCGTGCACATCGGGGTTAAGCGTTACCTTAGGCGCAGCAAACTGCGGACGCTCGATAAGTTCGCGGACGATATCGACATGACGGTCGTAAATGTGGGCATCGGCAATCACATGCAGCAGCTCACCGGGAATCATATCGACCGACTGCGCGACCATCATCAGCAAAATGGCGTACTGGCACACATTCCAGTTGTTGGCGGCCAAAATGTCTTGGCTGCGCTGGTTGAGAATCATGTTGAGTGTGGGCTTATCGTCCTGCGGGCGCTGCGTGACGTTATAGGTCACGCTGTACGCGCACGGGTACAGGTGCATCTCGGACAGGTCGCTAAACACATAGGTGTTCGTCATAATGCGGCGGCTGTACGGCGTGTGCTTAAGGTCGTACAGTACACGGTCCATCTGGTCGAAATCGCCCTCGGGATAATGGCTCTTCTGGCCAATCTGGTACCCGTAGGCCTTGCCGATGGAACCAGTCTCGTCGGCCCACTCATCCCAAATATGGCTGTTGAGGTCGTGGACGTTATTTGACTTCTTTTGATAGATCCACAGCATCTCGTCCATGGCAGACTTAAGCGCCGTGCGACGCAGTGTGAGCACGGGAAACTCCTCACGCAGGTCGTAGCGAGCCGTAACGCCAAAGTTTTTAATGGTATAGGCAGGGGTGCCGTCCTCCCACACCGGTCGGACCTTTTGGCCCTCGGTGGTGGTGCCATGGTCCAAGATATCGCGGCACATGGTTACAAACTGTTGATCAGCCTTGCTCATTGACCCTCCTGTCAGTCGCCTATAAGCGAAATTCATTGTAGCCCAGGCGCACGCGACCCCACAGCCCAAACATAAGCCCTCATTTTCGGACATATGCCAAAAATGCCTTGCACGGTTCCGCTCGCGCGCTATCTTATTGTTGACATATGTCAGATTTGGAGGGTGTATGGCAGGAAGACGCGAGAAACTACGCCGCGTAGGGATCATCCCCGAATATCGCGGTTTTACCCCCGACGGCCTTGCCAGCGGAGATGCCATCGACATGACGGTCGACGAGCTCGAGGTCCTGCGCCTATGCGACCTGGAAGGCCTCAATCAGGAGGAAGTCGCCCAGTGCATGGGCATTGCCCGCGCCACGGTGGCGGCAATCTGCAGCCGCGCACATCGCAAGGTGGCAAACGCGCTGGTCAATGGACGGTCGATCGTCATCGAAGGCGGAAACATCGCGTACTCCCCCATCACCACGACGACGGCCGCATGGCCAGCAAAGGAGGTCGGCACCATGAGGGTGGCAACGACGTACGACAACGGCAACATCTTTATGCACTTTGGCCGCAGCGAGCAGTTCAAGATCTATGACATCCAGGACGGCAAGGTGCTCAACGAGCAGGTCGTAGGCACCGGCGGCACCGGTCACGGTGCATTGGCAGGTCTGCTTGCCAACGGTGGCGTCGACACGCTCATCTGCGGCGGTATCGGCGGCGGGGCCATCAACGCGCTCGCCCAGGCCGGCATCACGGTCTATGCGGGCGCCCAGGGCAGCTGCGACGCCTGCGTCGAGGCCCTCATTGCAGGCACGCTCGCTCAGACCGGCGAGGCCACCTGCGACTGCCATGGCCACGACCACGAGCACGCCCATGAGCACGGCGAGTCCTGCGGCTGCCACGGTCATCACGACCACGACGGACATGAGGGCTGCAGCTGCCACTAGTGGCAAGCACCGCGGCGTCAACACGCTTCCGCGCGTGCGACAACCTGCGAACGAACGGCGAAGGCCGCCTGGAATACCATCCAGGCGGCCTTCGCCGTTGTCGACTCAATCAAGCCGTTACTTCTTATTGCGCATCTGCGCTTCCATCTGGCGCAGCAGGTCCATATCGGACTTAGGACCGCCCGTTCCCAGGCCGCCCATACCGCCCAGACCCATGGCATCCAGACCGGGAATATTGGGCATGCGCATCTTTTTGCCCTTCTTACCCTTTTTGCCCTTCTTGCCGCCGGCTTGCGCCTGATTGGCCATCGTGCGCATGCGGCCCATCATCTTGTTCATCTCACCCCACTGCTTCATAAGGCTATTGACCTCAGTGGGAGTCACGCCAGCGCCCTTGGCGATACGCGCGCGACGCTGGCCGTTGATGATAGAGGGACGCAGGCGCTCCTCCTTGGTCATCGACATGATGATGGCCTCGTTCTTGTCGAAGATGCCCTCGTCCAAGTTGCCGCCCATCTGGTTGAGCGCACGCTGACCACCGGGGAGCATGCCCAGAATGCCCTTCATGCCGCCCATCTTCTTGACGGCCTTCATCTGGTCGAGCATATCGTTCATGGTAAAGCCCTCGCGCAGCATACGCTCGGCAGCCTCGAGCTGCTCAGCGTCGGCCGCCTCCTGGGCTTTCTCGATGATGCCGACAACATCGCCCATACCCAGAATGCGCTTGGCCATGCGATCGGGATAGAACGGCTCCAGCGAATCGGGTTTCTCGCCCATACTCACGAACTTGATGGGCTTGCCGGTCACCTGGCGCACGGAAAGCGCACCGCCGCCACGGGCATCGCCGTCGAGCTTAGAGATGATCACGCCGTCAAAGTCAGTGCGCTCGGCGAAGGTCGAGACGACGTTGACGATATCCTGGCCGGTCATGGCATCGACGACCATCAGCACCTGATCGGGCTTGACGGCCTTCTTAATATCCACGGCCTCCTGCATCATCTGCTCGTCGATCTGCAGGCGGCCGGCGGTATCGACAATGACCACGTCACGCAGGTGGTCGACTGCCTCCTGGATGGCACCCTTGGCGATATCGACCGGGTGCTCGCCGTCGCCGCGGAAGACCGGAACGCCGATCTCTCCACCGAGCGTGGCCAGCTGATCGGCAGCGGCGGGGCGGTAGACGTCGCACGCGGCGAGCAACGGCGAGCGACCCTGCTTCTTGAGCAGATAGGCCAGCTTAACGGCCGCCGTAGTCTTACCGGAACCCTGCAGGCCCACGAGCATGATGACATTGGGAATGCGGTTGCTAAAGACGAGCTTGCTCTCGGTGGAGCCGAGCATCTCGGTGAGCTCGTCGAGCACGATCTTGACGACGTTTTGTGCCGGCGACAGCGACTCCATGACCTCGGCGGTCATGCAACGCTCCTTGGTCTTGGCGACGAACTCCTTGACGACCTTGAAGTTGACGTCGGCCTCGAGCAGCGCCATGCGAATGTCGCGCATGGCCGAGGTAATGTCGGCCTCGGTCAGCTTACCCTTGCCACGCAGGCGGTCAAATGTGTCGTTGAGGCGATCGCTCAGGGAATCAAACACTGGTTACTCCTTAGTTGGACTCGCCCACCAGGGCGCGGCAGAAATCTTTGGCATTGAACTCCTGCAGGTCATCGACCTGCTCGCCCACGCCGATGCGCAGGATCGGAAGCTTGAGCTTCTCGGCCACGGCCATGGCGATACCGCCCTTTGCCGTGCCGTCGAGCTTTGTCATGATAATACCGTCCAGACCCAGCGCCTCGTTAAACTCGAGCGCCTGGTTGAGGCCGTTTTGGCCCGTCGCGGCATCGATCACGAGGACAACCGAGACCGGCATGGGACCGGCGGCCATATTGGCGGCGCGCTTGCGCGTCACGTTGACCACCTTGGCAAGCTCGCGCATGAGCTCGGGGCTCGTGTGCAGACGGCCGGCAGTGTCGATAAGCACCAGGTCGCTGCCGCGCTTGTCGGCCTCATCGAGCACGTCATAGCACACGCTCGCCGGATCGGAGCCGCGGTCGCGCTTGATGACGGGAACGCCGGCGCGCTGGCCCCACACATCGAGCTGCTCGATGGCGGCGGCGCGGAAGGTATCGGCCGAACCGATCACGACGTTCTTGCCGCGGGCAGCCATAGCGCTCGCGATCTTGCCGACCGTCGTGGTCTTGCCGGCACCGTTAATACCCACAAACAGCACGCAGCTCGGCGTGTCGGAGAACGGATCGCGCTCGGCGGGCACAAAATGCTGCTCGAGCTGCTCGGCCAGGGCGCGACGGAGCTGCGGGGCGGTCTTAAGGTTCTTCTTGGCCGCGGCATCGCGCAGGTCATCGGACACCTGGATCGCAACCTCGACACCCATGTCACCCATGACGAGGGTGTCCTCTAGGTCCTCCCAAAAATCCTCATCGACCTCGCCGCCAAAATAAAAGACCTCGTTGAGGGCCTCGCGGCTGCGCTCAAGTCCGCGCGAGAGAGCATCGAAGAATCCCATTATGCATTCACGACCTTTCCGGTTTCGCGATCGAGTTTTTGCGAGACGACGCGACTGACGCCGTCGGCTTGCATCGAGACGCCGTAGAGAACGTCAGCGTCCTCCATAGTACGGCGCTGGTGCGAGATAACCAAGAGCTGCGTATCGGAACGCAACACATCGAGCGCGCCGATGAGCTTGGACAGGTTGGCGTCGTCGAGCGCCGCCTCGACCTCGTCCAGCACATAGAACGGCACCGTACGCGTGCGATACACGGCAAAGAGCAGAGCGAGCGCCGTCAGGCTCTTCTCGCCGCCCGACATGAGCATCATCTTGGTGATGCGCTTGCCGCGCGGCTGTGCCACGACCTCGATGCCCGTCTCAGCCGGATGCTCGGGGTCGGTCATCTCCAGATGTGCCTGGCCTCCCGGGAACAGCATGGCGAAGATCTCGCGGAAGTTAGCATCGACCTTCTCAAAGGTCACCAGGAAGGCCTTACGCATCTTGCGGTCGATGGCCACAGTGATCTTGGTGAGCGCCTTGCGCGCGCTCTCCAGATCGGCCAGCTGCTCCTCGATGTAATCGGCGCGGCGCTTGAGCTGCTCGTACTCCTCCATGGCAACCTGGTTCACAGGGCCCAGGTTGTTGATCTGGCGCACGAGCTGGTTGAGCTCGCGCTCGGCGGCGTCGCGGTCGGTAGGCGCAGGAAGCATGAGCGCTTCCTCGAGCACCGTGGTGCCATCGGCGGTAATGGCCTTGATGGCCGCCTCTACCTGCACCTCGAGCTTGCCGCGTGCGACCTTGAACTCGTTTTGCGTCGCGGTGGCGGCATCGACCCGCTCCTTGGCGCGGGAGACCTCGGCCTTGGCATCCTCGATGGTCTTCTTGAGCGAAGCCGAGTCCGCCTCCTCGAGCGAAGCCTGGTCACGCAGACGCGCGGCCCAATCCGATGCGCGCTCCAGCAGAGCAGAATAGCGCTCGTGCATGGGATCGACGCGCAGGCGCAGCAACTCGAGTGAGCGCGAGGCCTGGCGTGTTCCGCGGATACGGCGGTCGATGCCCTCCAGGCGATGCTCCAGGTCGGGCACACGGCCCTTCAGCGAACGCAGACGCTCGCTCGTCTGAGCCAGGCGGACCTTGGCATCGGCGAGCTTGCCGGCGGCCTCGGAATCGTCACGGCGCACGCGATCGAGCTCGTCGTTGGCTTCGGCAATCTGGAGACCCAGATCGCTTGCCTGCGCACGGGCCTCGTCGCGCGAACGGGTGAGCTCGTCAACTCGCGGACGCGCAGCACGAACGGCCTCGGCGGCCTGCTCGCGGCGCTTGGAGATGCGTACGCGCTCGACCTCGGCATTGTTGGCGCTTTGCTCCAAGCGGCCGATCTCGGAGAGCAGCGAGCGGCGCTCGCCCTCAAGACGAGCAATCTCGCCGGCGGCATCGCCCTCGGCGGCACGCGCCTCCTCGACGGCCGCATTGGCCTCGACGACCTGATCCGACACATGCTCAAACACGGAAGCCAGATCAGGCTCCAGGCCCTCCAACTCACGAATACGACGTTTGCGCTCCAGAGCACCCGAAGCCTCGCCGGCATCGAGTCCCACGCGCACCAGGCCGCCACAGCTCACGCGGGCGCCATCGGGCGTCACGTAGGTCACACCGTCAACGACCGGCGCCGACAGCGCGGCAGCAAGATCGTCAACGACGTAATAGCCGCCGAGCAGGGCCTCGACAACCGGACCATAACCGGCGCGCACGGACAGGCGATCGACCAGACGCGAACCGGCAGCGCCCTCGGCAGCAGCAGAGCCGCTCACGCCGCGCGCCATCAGCAGCGCCTCGCCCGAAGCCTTCTTTTGGTCCAGTGCCGCACGACCGGCACGCTCAAGCGTGGCGGCGTCATCAAACAGCAGGGCATCGATATCGCCGGCAAGCAGCTGCTCGACCAAGCCCTCAAGCTCACGAGGGGCCTCGAGCACATCTCCCAGGCGACCCGAGACATCATCGCCCAGTGCGCCCATCAGACGGCTCACCAGCGGCGAGCTGTCGGCCATGCGGGCATCGAGCTTCTTTTGGCTCGCGAGCTCAGAACGAACCTCGGACAGTTTATTGCGCGCCTCACTCTCGCGATTACGCAAGTCCTTCAACGCCGCACGGGCGACCTCGGTGGCCTCGCGAGCATCAATCTGGGCCTGGCGGGCCTGATCGAGCGCACCGTCAAGTTCCTCAGCGCGGTCGCGACGGCTCTCGAGCGAGGCCGTGACCTCCTCGAGCTGCTCGTCGATCTGCTCCAGGCGCGAGGCGTACATGTTGTCCTCGACCTCGGCGTTGCTCAGCGAGTCCTTCACCTTGGCGAGCCCGAGCGCGGCGTTATCGGCCACACGCTGCACATCGCGCTGCTCGCGCGTGAGCTGCGAAATCTGATTGTCGAGCGCCACGCGACGCTCGTGGAGCTGGGCGGCGGCAGGTCCGGCGGCGTCAACGTCGTCCTGGGCCTGCATGTGCGCACCGGTCACCTCCTCAAGCTGGGCACGCGCATCCTCGAGCTCCTCGACCACGCGACGACGCTGATGCTCGGAGCTCGAGATCTGGCCGCGCATGTCGGACAGGCGCGACACCATGTTGTGGCCCTTTTCCTCGAGTAGGCGCATGTCGGAGTTGATGCGGCCAACCACGTCTTGCATATGGCGGCGCTGCTCGCCCAGATCGCCCACAAACAGGCCCTTTTCCTCGAGCATGACCTGGAGCTTCTCGAGCTCGCGCTCCTTTTCGCTCAAGCGGTATTGCGCAAGCTCAAGCTCGGCAGCGCCCTCCTTGGAGCGGCTCTCCAGGTCGTTCCACTGCGACTGCAGCGAACGAAGCTCGTCGACGGCCAGCATCTGCGTAAGCTCGTTCGCACGCGAGGACAGCTCTTTGTACTTGCGCGCACGATCGACCTGACGCTCCAGCGGGCGCAGCTGACGGGCAATCTCCTTATTGATGTCGCGGGCACGGGTCAGGTGCTCGTCCATCGATTTAATCTTTTTAAGTGCGCGCTCCTTGCGGCGCTTGTGCTTGGAGATGCCGGCGGCCTCCTCGATCAGGGCGCGGCGCTCCTCGGGGCGGCTCTGCAAAATGGCGTCGAGCTTGCCCTGGCTGATGATGGAATGCGTATCCTTGCCCAGGCCCGAATCGTGCAGGATGTCCTGAATGTCCATCAGGCGGCACGGGCTCGAGTTGATGAGGTACTCGCTTTCGCCCGAGCGGTACATGCGACGGGTAATGGCGACCTCGTCAAAGTCGACGGGCAGCATATGGTCCGAGTTATCGAGCACCAGCGTGACCTCGGCAACACCCACCGGCTTGCGCGCCGACGAGCCCGAGAAGATGACGTCCTCCATGGCCTGGCCGCGCAGCTGCTTGGCACTCTGCTCGCCCAGGACCCACAGAATCGAGTCGGAGATGTTCGATTTTCCCGAGCCGTTGGGACCGACGATGACGGTCAGGCCCGGCTCAAATGACATATGGGCGCGGTCGGCAAACGACTTGAACCCTTTGAGCGTGAGGGACTTGAGATACACGGTTCCTCGCTTAAACAGGCTTCTTGTTAAGAATCACGCCGTTGGTGGTGTAGCCCATGCGGTCGAGCGCCTCGAGTGCAGCGGCCCCCTCGGCCTCCTTCTTGGAGGAACCGGTGCCGCGGCCCTGGCGAATACCGTCGATGAGCACCACAGCGGTAAAGGTGGGCGCATGTGCGGGGCCCTCGGAGCCGACCAGCTTATACGCGGGAGGCTCGTGGCCGTCTGCCTGCACGCACTCCTGCAAGAACGACTTGGGGTTCGCGGGGTGCTCGGCACGCTCGGTGGCCAGGTGCGGCTTAAGCGTACGGTGGATGAACTCCGCCGCCGCATCCCAACCGGCATCCAGATACAACGCGCCCACGAGCGACTCGTAAACGTTCTCAAGCGCCGAGTGCAGGCCGCGCGCGCCGGTACCGGTCTCGGAGGCGCCAAAGATGATGATGTCGTCGATACCCAGCTCGTGCGACACCTCGGACAGCGTGGCACCCGAGACAAGGGACACCTTCAGGCGTGTGAGCTTGCCCTCGTCAAACTCGGGATAGGACTCAAAGAGCGAACGGGCCACCACGGCGCCCAAAATGGAATCACCCAAAAATTCAAGGCGCTCATAGCTGGCAGAGACCGGCAGGCCCTCGACGGCCGAGGGATGCGTGAGCGCCGCGCGCAGCAGCACCTTGTTATTGAACTCATGGCCCAGAATCTCCTGGGCGCGCGTGAGTCGTTCAGACAAAGCCAAGACTTAGGCCTCCTTGGCGTTTTCGATCGCGTCGACGGCGTCGGCGACAGAGTTGAGCGACAGCAGGGTCTCGTCATCGATTTCGAGGTCGAACTCGTCCTCGATGGCCGTCACCAGCTGCAGACGCTCGAGCGAATCGGCATCGAGATCGTCAAAAGTGGTCTCGTCGCTAATGTCAGCGACATCGACACCCAGCACGTCAGCGGCGACTTCGGCGATCTTATCGAAGATTTCGGAGCGGTCCATAGCGCTTCCTCTCGTATGTCATGGAACACAACACAACACGGCAATCGGAGCCGCGTTGCAATACGGCTCCGATTCTACCCCACACGGTACAGGTTGAGCCACGTAACGGGGCTCTTACAAAACGATACCGTCCATGGAATTGGCAACGTCCTGGACAAGCCCGGCACGCACGGCCTGGGCCGCGGCAAGCGTACCGTTCTTGACGGCCTCGACCGACGTGGCGCCGTGGCCGATCAACACGACACCGCGCAGGCCCAGCAGAATCGCGCCGCCCTTGGCGTCGCCCGAAAGCTTGGCCTTAATCTCGCGCATCTGCTTTTTAATGAGCAGCGCGGCGATCTTGGTGCCGAGCGAGGACATAAAGGCACCCTTGAGCTCCTGCAGCAAAAACTTGGCAGCGCCCTCGGTGGCCTTGAGCGCGATGTTGCCCGACATGCCGTCGGCGACCACGACGTCAAAATTGCCCGACGTAAGATCGGTACCCTCACAGTTGCCCACAAAGCCGGGAACCGCGGTCTTCATGGCCGGGAAGCACGACTTGGTAAAGTTGGAGCCCTTCTCGTCCTCGGTGCCGTTGGCAAGCAGGCCCACGCGGGGATGCTCAATGCCCAAAACCACGCGGGCATAGGCCGCGCCCATCTGGGCGAAACGCACCATGTCGTCCACCGTGACATCGGGATTGGCGCCCATATCGCACAGCACCGTCAGGCCGCCGGCGCGATTGGGCAGTGCGTTGGTCAGGCACGGACGGACCGGCTGCTTCTTGCCCTCTGCCAAATACCTAAACGGCGTAACGTAGGCCGTGGCGGCGGCGGTCATGGCACCGGTCGAGCCGGCCGAGAAAAACGCGTCCGCATTGCCCTTCTTAATGGCACGGCATGCAAGCACAATCGAAGACTTGCGCTTGGTCATCACGGCGCGGATGGGATCGTCCTCCATGCTGATGACGTCGGGGGCCTCCAGAGCCTCTACGCGGGCATGCGCCGCGGCAAAGGGGTTGACGATTTCGGCGGGACCGACGGCCAAGACCTCGATCTCGGGATCTGCCGCAAGCGCAGCCTCGATACCGTCGAGAACAACCTGAGGCTTCTCATCTCCGCCCACAACGTCTACACAAACGCGAACGTTACTCATTTCATATGCTCCTTATACAAAAATGGCCGACTCATTGAGCCGGCCATTGTGGTTCCAGTTGGAACGGCATCGCATCCAGAGTATACAGTTACTCGGTAACGATAACCTCGCGGTCCTTGTAGAAACCGCAGCTGGGGCACACGTGGTGCGGGAGCTTGACAGCGCCGCAACGGGGGCACGTGGACTGAGCCGCAGCCGAGATCTTCATGTTGGCGGAACGACGGGTATGGGTGCGGATACGACCCTGCTTTTGTTTAGGTACGGGCATAGTGACCTTCCTTATGAACTATCCAGTGTGGCGATTACGCGCAAGTAGCGATACTACCACAGTTTTACTCGTCAAGCTTGAGATTCTTCAATGCTGCAAATGGATTTTCCGTGGCAGCGGCCCATTCGGCCTCCGCCTTGGCGGCGCAATCGCATTGCTCGACGTTGAGATTGATGCCGCAGGTGGGGCAAAGGCCGCGGCAATCGGGCTTGCACAGGACAACGAACGGTGTGTCCATGACAACTGCGTCGTTGATGGGCTCACCCAGATCGACGATACGATCCTCGCCCAGCAACTCGTAGCCGTCTTCGTAGGCCTCGGGGTCCTCGGGCTCCTCAAAGAGGTAGAACTCCTCGATCTCGCCTGCGATATCAAACGAGGCGGGCTCCAGGCAGCGATCGCACTCGCCGGTGGCGTGAGCGCGGACCATGCCCGAAAGCAGAACACCGGTACCGGCGTTGGTAAAGACCACGTCGTAGGCAATGCCGTCCTGCAGCTGGTACTCCTTCTCGCCCACCGTGTAGGTGGCGACATCGACCTTGCCGGTCAGCGGGTATGAGTCTCCGGGAAACTCGAGCTGCTCGGAAAGATCGACGGTTACGCTCGGGAACTCGGCCATTACCACTGACCGTTCTGCTGAGCGGCGCCCTCGTTGAGCTGCTGACGGCAACGGGTGACGGTGCCGGTCAGGCTCTTAAGGTTCTCCTCGAGGTGCGTAAAGACCTGCTCGGCGTAATCCTCGGCGGCATAGCGCGTCTCGCGCTCGTACTGCTGGGCACGGTCGCGGATGTCGTCGGCCTGCTGCTGTGCCAAGCGGACAATTTCCTGCTCACCGGCAATGGTGAGCGCCTGCTGCTGAGCATCGGCAATGATGGAATCGGCCTGAGCGGCGGCGGAGGCCATAAGCTCCTCGCGCTCTTTGAGGATACGGCGGGACTTCTGCCACTCCTCGGGATAGCTCATGCGGATCTCATCGAGGATGTTAAAGAAGACGTCGGCGTCGATAACCTTCATCTGGGCGTTCTTGCCGAACGGCGTCTTAGCCTCTTCGATGAGCCCCTCGAGCTCGTCGACAAGACTCACGATCCTGTCGCCAGGAAAATTCTCGCCCGGCATCCGGTCTCCTTTCATAGGTAACATATCATCGTGTTAGTTTACCACATGCCACCAGGCAATAAAAAACGTCACGAAAAGCGATGTTTGAGTGCTTCGACCACGTTGGGCGGCACAAACGTCGACACGTCGCTGCCAAGCGACGCGATCTGACGCACCACCGAACTCGAGATATAGCCGTACTGCGGAGCACTCATGACAAAGATGGACTCCAGCTCGCTATCCAGGCGATAGTTGAGGTCGGCCTGCTGCAACTCGTACTCAAAGTCGGTCATGGCGCGCAGACCCTTAACGACGGCACCCGCCCTCTGTTCACGTGCAAAGTCGACCAGCAGGCCGGTGAAGGGCAGTACCTCGACGCCGTCCAAATCACCGAGGGCCTCGCGGGCCAGCGCCACGCGCTCGTCGAGCATAAAGGTGGTACCCACGCCGTTTTTACCCTGCGATTCGGCCACGGCGACGATCACGCTGGGAAAGATACGGCGAGCTCGGCGGATCACGTCGATATGGCCAAAGGTGATGGGATCGAAGGTGCCCGGGACGATTACGCGGTTGATGGTGTCATTCATGGGTGTCCTCCGAAGGCACATCCTCGTCATTTTCGTTCTCGTCAGCATGGCCGTTCTCGTCCTCGGCCACCCAGCGCAGCAAGTCAACCGAGGTAATGCCGTAGCGCTTCTCTCGCACGGTCTTAAAACAAGCCGGATGAGCACCTGCATCGGATGCGGCATGCTCAAACAGGGCAAAGGCCCCGGGTGCCAGCAATCCCTGCTGGGAAAGATTCTGCAGCAGCTCCTCGACCGGCTCGGCGCCAAAGGCATACGGCGGATCGAGCAAAACCAAATCGAAGGGGCCGCCCGGCACGCGACCGCGCGAGGCACTCGCCAGAACATCGCCGGTAACGACACGCCAACGCGAGCGGTCGCGGCACAGCGACTCGATATTCTTAGTGATCAGACGGGCGGCATTGCGATCGATCTCGAACGTGGTGAGCGAGCGGGCGCCACGCGAGAGCATCTCGATTCCCAGGGCGCCGGAGCCGCCAAAGGCGTCCAGCACGCGGACCTCGTCCAGATCGAAGTCGAACGCCGACATGAACATGGACGCGCATGCCTCGCGCACGCGATCGGTCGTGGGACGGGTGACATCGCGCCCACGCGGCTCTTCGATCTTGCGGCCGCGCCATTCACCGCCGATGATTCTCATCCTCCGCTGACCTCCTTAAAGATATGTCGATAACGCATGGCAACCGCGTCGCGCAAGGGGCGCGTCGCCACGGAGTCAAGGCTGCAAGCATACCGCAAGAGCTCGACCGCGTCCAAATGGGCCCATTCGATAAGATCCTCGTCGGCGTCCAGGTCAACAAAGCGCAAGGTCACGCCGCCGTGCTGGCGATAGCCCAGGATCTCGCCCTCGTGGCGCAGGCGCAGGTCCATCTGGGCGAGCGTAAAGCCGTCCGAGGTCTTTTCGAGGGACTGGAGACGGTCTTGTGCCGCCGAGGCGCCGCCGTTGCCCTTGGAGTGCGTCATGACCAGGCAGGTACCCGACACGCTGCCGCGGCCCACGCGGCCGCGTAGCTGATGCAGGGCCGCCAAGCCAAAGCGCTCACCGTTCTCGATAACCATGACGGTGGCGTTGGGCACGTCGACGCCCACCTCGACCACCGTGGTCGAGACGAGCACGTCGATCTCGCCGCGCTTGAAGGCATCGATCACGCGGTCCTTCTCCCCCGCCGGCATGCGGCCGTGAAGGCGTTCGATGATAAGTCCCGGCAGGGCCAGGCGCAGTCGGTCGAGCTCGGTTGCCGTATCGTGCAGCGGTACAGGCACGGTTACGCGGCCCTCGTCGTCGCGGGCGATACCGGGTACGTCTTCCAGCTCATCGGCCGAGTCACTCGGCTCCACGAGGGGGCAGATCACATATGCCTGTTGGCCCTTTTCGTGCGCCTCGCGGATGGCGCCGTAGGCCAGGTCGCGGCTCGACTCGGTGAGCACGCGCGTCGTGACGCCCGCCCCCGGAACAGGTCGATGGCGGATGATGCTCGTGTCTAGGTCGCCGTAGACCGAAAGCGCCAGCGTACGCGGGATGGGCGTCGCCGTCATAACGAGCAGGTCGGCACCCGGGCCCTTGGCACGCAGGGCATTGCGCTGGCCCACACCAAAGCGGTGCTGCTCGTCGATAACGACAAGCGAAAGATGCTTAAACGTCACGTCATCCGAAAGGACCGCGTGGGTACCAAAGAGGACATCGAGCTCGCCCGATTCCAGCTGCGCATGGATCCGCTCGCGCTCGGCCGCCGGCGTGGCACCCGTCAGGAGCGCCCAGGACATGCCAGCCTGCGAGAGCAAGGGGCCGGTCTTATCGGCATATTGGCGCGCCAGCACGCCCGTAGGCGCCATAACGCAGGACTGAGTTCCCGAATCGGCCGCGACAGCCAGCGCGCAAGCGGCGACGGCCGTCTTGCCGGTACCGACGTCACCCAGTAGCAGGCGGTTCATCACGCGTTCGCCATCGCACATGTCGCGCAGGATGTCTTGGAACGCGGCCTCCTGCTCGTCGCTCAGCGAAAACGGCAGGGCTTCCCTGAGCGCCGCCAGGTGCTCACCCGCGGCGTGGGCGTAGGGAGCGACTTCGACCAAGCCGCCATCGTTGCGCAGACGCAGCGCCAGCTGAAGACAGAGACACTCCTCGTAGGCAAGACGCCGGCGCGCGATATCGCGCTCGGCCATGCTCGATGGAAAGTGAATTGAACGCAGCGCGCGGGCATTGCTCATCAGACGGCGCTTGACGCGCAAACGTGCGGGAATCGGATCGAACGGATTGCCGACGACCTCGAGCGCGCCGCTTACGATGCGGCGCATCCATGCCTGGCTCACGCCGTCACTTACGTAGTGGACCGGCAAAATGGTACCCGCGGCACGACCGTCCTCAAGCTTTTCAAAATGCGGCGAGGCCATCTGCTTAAAGCCGTAGGCAAACTCGACCTTGCCCATCACGGCCAGGCGGTCGCCCTGCTTAAGCTGCTGGGCAATCCAGGGCTGGCGGAAAAAGGCGACCTGAAGCACACCCGTCTCGTCAACGAGTGAGACTTCGGTAACCTGCATGCGCGGACGCGGCTGCTTTTGGACGATACGGTCGACCGTGGCGACAATCGTGCAAACGGTGCCGATGGGCGCCATCTCGATGGACCACGAGCGGGTAAAGTCGAGGTATCGATGAGGGATATGGAGAAGGAGGTCCCCCACCGTCCGAATTCCCAGACGGCGAAGGGCCTCCTCACGTTTACCCGAAACATATTTGAGTCGCGCGATATCCTCGTCGAGCGCATTGCTCTGGGCAAAGCGCTCCGAGACGCGCGGCACGGAGCACAGCTCGGACATGGGCAGTTGCCTACTCGATCGAGAAGATCACGGGATAGAGCGGCTGCTCGCCACGATGGGCGTCGACCTCCAGATCGGGCTGAGCCTCCTCAATGGCGTCGACGATCTCCTGGAAGGCCTCATCGGACAGTTCCTCGCCGGCCAGAATCGTCAGCGCGTCGCCCTCCTCTTCCTCCTGCATACGGTTGATGCAATCGAGCGTGACCTGCTTCACGTCAGAGCCGACCACATCGATGGAGCCGGCAATGATGCCCATGACGTCACCGGAGTGAATCGGCGAGCCGTCGGAGGCACTGGAGTCGCGCACGGCGCGGGTGACCTCGCCATCGCGGACCTCGCTGATGGCGTCGACCATAGCGGCAACAGCATCCTCGAGCTCGGAATCGGGCAGGACCGCGAACAGCGCAGAGAAGGCCTGCGGGACGGTCTTGGTGGGAACGACTGCAACCTTTTTATCGGTGCAGGCAGAGGCTGCGGCCTCGGCAGCCATGCGGATGTTGCCGTTATTGGGCAGGATGATGACCGAGGTCGCGTTGACCTGGTCAACGGCGCCCAGCAGGTCTGCAGTCGAGGGGTTCATGGTCTGACCACCCGACACGATCACGTCGACGCCGAGGGACTTGAGGATGTCGGCCTCGCCGGAACCGGCGGCAACGGCGACAAAGCCCAGCGCCTTGGCGGGCTCGGAGGCCTTTTCCTGGTCCTCGTGAATCTTGGCGGTACGGTCGTGGGCCTCCATCTCCATGTTGTGGATAAAGACCTCATAGATCTGACCGAGCTGCAGCATGTGCTCGAGCACCAGGTTGGGGGTGTTGGAGTGCACATGGATCTTGTAGTCGGGATAGGCGCCCACGAGTAGCTCGCAGTCGCCCATGGAACCCAGGAACTTAAGGCACTCGTCCTCGTCAAACGGGGCGTCGGCCTTAAACAGGAACTCGTTGCAGTAGCGGAACTCCGAGCCCTCCCAATCGTCGTTGGCCTCGATCTCAACGCGACCAAGGGCCGCGTCGCGGGCAGAGCCAGCGGAATCAAACGTGGCGGAGAAATCCTCGACAACGGTGCTGCGGCCAAGCGCGGCGGCAACAAAGTTCTCAAGGAAAATAGCAAAGCCGAAGGCGCCGGAGTCAACCACGCCGTTCTCCTTGAGGACGGGCAGCAGGTCGGGCGTGCGAGCAACGGACTGATATGCCTCGACGACGATGGCGTCGAGCGCGTCCTCGGCCGAGAACTTCTTCTTCTCGCACTCGTCGGCCTTGGTCGAGACATCGCGCAGCACCGTGAGAATCGTGCCCTCGATGGGCTTGCGGACGGCCTGGAAGGCGACCTTGACGGCACGACGGAACGCAAAGGCGATGTTGGCGGACGTGATGGGCTCATCGGCAGAGACGAGACCCTCGGCCACGCCGCGCAGGATCTGCGAGGTGATGACACCGGAGTTGCCGCGGGCACCCATCAGGGAGCCGTGAGTGATGGCGGCGGCGATGGCTTCCATGTCGGCGTCGGCAGGAAGGGCGGAGAGCTCCTTGGTCACCGAAGCGAGCGTGAGCGACATGTTGGTACCGGTGTCGCCGTCGGGTACGGGGAAGACGTTGAGCTTGTTGATCTCCTCGGCCTTGTCGGAAACAGCAGCCGCAGCGATCGGAAAACAGGTGCGAATGGTCTTTGCAATCATGGGTATTTGAATCTCCGTTTTCGGATGCTAGTTCAGACGGCTCTTGAGCGCGTCGATATGGATGCCGATCTTAAGGCTGGCGGGATCGATCTGGGCGATCTCCTGCAGAGTGAAGGCAACGGAGCTCGAAAGATTGTGGCAGACGGACTTCATGTTGACGCCGTTCTCGAGCACGACGTGAAGATCGACCGTAAGGCCGTTCTCGTCGGCGGAGACAAGCACGCCCTTGCGGAGGCGCTGACCGGCAAGCAGGCGCACGCTCTCGGCGCCCTGGAGCTGCTCAGCCATACCGACAACGCCATAGCACGTCATCGCGGCATAACCGGCAATATCGGCAATAACGTCGTTCGAGACGCTCAGGCTGCCGTTAATGGTCTCAGACACAAGAATCTCCTTTTCTTGGTGCTCGCGGCACCATGTCGTGGGAGCAATCATTGCAATATTCTACAACGACCGCGGCATGTTGAGGTGGCGGGCCTCGGGATTACATCCTCGACACGAAATGTTGATATGGTAACGTTCGCGAACGGCGATCGCGGCATGAAAAAACCCGCCGCATAAGCGACGGGTTTTACAACCTGGCTCCCCGGGTAGGACTCGAACCTACAACAGCGCGGTTAACAGCCGCGTGCTCTACCATTGAGCTACCGAGGAAT
>USPC01000016.1 GCA_900556605.1 uncultured Collinsella sp.
CGGCAGGTCGGCATGTCAATCCTGGTCTAACAGAGCCTTATTTAATCCCCGTCCCAGAGAAATCAATTAGCGGGCAGAAGGGCAAAAGTAGTCAAAAAAGCCCCGTCCCAAATTAGCTACCACTTGCAACGATTATTCGCCCGGGTTGATGTTCGCGTAGAACTCCGCCCCATCATCGAGCCGCAGGATGCCCACGCGACCGAACTCGGAGCCGGTGGCGGCAGCGCAGTCGATGTCGATGCGATCGGGCACGCCGGCAGTGTCCTCGCCGCCCAAGCGCACGATCTGCCCGCGTCCCGATTCCTCATCGAGCCCCGCCAGACCACCGACCTCGCAATAGCGCCCAAGCGATACCGTGGGCGTGTGACCGCTCACCACGACCGGGCCCTTACCCTCGGTAGAAAGCAACCCGGTCGGCACATCCCAATAGCCGTGACGAATCCACAGCAGGTCATCGGACGACTGCACTGCGAGCATCTGCTGCAGCAGCTCGCGATCGGCACCCACCGCTCCGACGCCATCGGCACAATCGACACCATGCTCAAGCAAAAACGCGCGCGCCGCCTTCATCTCGATTCCAGCATGTACCAGCAGATACGGGCGCTCCTCGGTCTCGACCACCGCGTAGAGCGGCAGCGCGGCCATCCATCGCACGAGCTCCTCGTATGCCTCAAATTCCATGTCGTTGAGCTGCTCGCGCGTCGTCCAGCCACCGTTGATATCCCAGGTCTCGGCATCGAGCGGATCCTGACCAATGATGGCATCGAGCATGATCTGCTCGTGATTACCCTTGAGCACGCGGGCGTTGGGCAGCGAGCGTACGAGCTTAATAACGCCGACCGGATCGGGCCCACGATCGATCATGTCGCCCAGCACGTACAGCGTGTCGTCGGACGTCAACGAGATCTTAGACAGGGCCTCGTCAAGCGCACGCACGTGCCCGTGAGCATCAGATGTCACATAGATCGCCATGGTACGCCTCTCCTTGCATTGCGGCCGAAGCCCGGTGCCGCAACTAAAACTTCAAGTTGAACTTAAACGTTACCCATTGTACTCCGTTGCAATAAAGCTGGAAAGGGTTTCCGAGCAGAGGCAAAGACGGCAGCCGTCTATGACGATATCGCGCACGCCCGCAATCCAACCCCATAAACCCACCATCTTTGGGTACAAATAACCGCAGGCAACTGACCGTGCCACGCCAACCACCCAGGAGCGGACACCATCCATGAACCAGATCCTTCTCTTTATCGGCCTCGTCATCATTTTGTGCCTGACCATCAAACCCGTCGGCAAAAAACTCCCCTTTCCCACCCTGCTCATCTTTATCGCACTCGGCATGCTGCTGGGCGTCAACGGCCCGGCACACATCGACTTTAGCGACTACGCGCTTACCGAAACCGTCTGCAGCACGGCGCTGCTATTCATCATGTTCTACGGCGGCTTTAACACCAATATCGACCGCGCCAAGCCCGTCGCCGCGCCGGCGGTGCTGCTGAGCACGCTCGGCGTCGTCATCACCGCAGGCATCACCGGCGTGTTCGCCCACTTTGTGCTGGGCTTCGACTGGATCGGTGGCCTGCTGTTGGGATCGGTCGTGGCGTCCACCGACGCGGCCAGCGTCTTTAGCGTTCTGCGCGAGCACAGCCTGTCGCTGAGGGGCGGCACCGACTCGCTGCTCGAGGTCGAATCGGGCTCCAACGATCCCGTCGCCCATATGCTCACCGCCGTGCTCGCCACACTCGCGGCCAGCGGCGACATCAACATTCCCGCACTGCTGGCCAAGCAGATTATCTTGGGCGTGGGCCTGGGCCTCGCCATCGGCTGGGCGGCGGGCCGCCTGATTGAACGCGCGCACGCAACGGCCGAGGGCGCGCAGACCATCTTTTTGTTCGCCGTGGCCATCGTCGCCTACGCGCTGCCGAGCTACCTGGGCGGCAACGGATTTTTGGCCGTGTACCTGGCCGGCATTGTGCTGGGTGCGAGCGACATCACCGGCAAGGTCGAGATGGCGCACTTCTTCGATACCCTCACCGAGATGGCCGAGATGACGATCTTCTTCTTGCTCGGCCTGCTCGTAACGCCCGCACGCCTGCCGCAGATGCTGCTGCCGGGCCTGGCGCTCATGGCGTTTATGGTCTTTGTGAGCCGTCCCATCGCCGTCGGCGTGCTCCTAGCGCCCTTTAAGACGAACCCTCGCCAGGTTGCGCTCGTAAGCTGGGCGGGTCTGCGCGGCGCGGCTTCGGTCGCGTTTAGCCTCTTTACCGTGGTGGCCGGTGTTCCTGGCGGACACGACCTATTTGACCTGGTGTTTGTGATTGCCGTGTCGAGCATTGTGGTGCAGGGCTCGCTGCTGCCGGCGGTGGCGAAGAAGCTCGATATGATCGATGCGACCGGCGACGTGCGCCGCACCTTTAACGACTACCGCGACGAGGACGGCATGTCGTTTGTAAAGCTCAAGGTGGGCGCTGGACATCCGTTTGCCGGACGCTCGCTCGCGGACATTGGCAGCGCGACGGACATGCTGGTGGTCTTGGTGCTGCGCGACGGTGCGCACCCGGTGCTGCCCAACGGCGATACCGTCATCGAGGAAGGTGACCTGCTGGTGATGGCCGCGCCAACGTTTGAAGAGCGTGCCGAGGTTACGCTGCGCGAGGTCACCGTGACCCCTCGCGGTCGCCTGGCCGGCCAGCGTCTTCGCGATGTGCCGCAGGGCAAGCACCCCTTTATCGTGGTGATGCTCAAGCGCGACGGCCAAACGATCATCCCCGATGGCAACACCCTAATATACGCCGGCGACGAAGCCGTCATTGCCACACTGGCGTCGTAGCCATCCCCACCCATAAGTTGCGGTGAAATAGGGACTGAATAGGCCTTCTAGCAGCCTAAACAGTCCCTATTTCACTGCAAGTAATTGAGAGGATGGGTTGAAAAACATTTGAATTGACGCCGAAATGAAAAAAGCCGAGGAAAACGTCCCCGGCACTTGGAAGCCTTCTCTTTTGAGATGACCGACTTCTTTATATCACGAACGCTAGTTAGACGCCATTCATTGAGGGCTTTATCAGGCGCGACTTCCCCTCCACATGACGCCATTTGAAAGCCGTCCGATCTCCTGCTATAAAGAAGTCGGTACCCTCGAATAGAGGGACCTCCAAGAGCCGGGGGATATCCCCCGGCATTTTTTATGCGAGTCAAGACTAAACAGTTCTCTGGAAACCGCCGGCGCCATTGCGTCAGCAATTTACGAGCCGCTCTACCCAACCTCTCGGCGGCTAAGGACTTTTCGCAGGTAGTTTGACGAACATATGTTTGCTTATTATAATTATACTTGAAAGCACCCCTTATCTCATGGTATAAAGAATATGGTTCCCTCCAAAAGAGGGGCCTCCAAGAGCCGGGGTCTTACCCCCGGCATTTTTTTGCAAAAATGGAGGCCCACCATGAGCGAACTCTCCGTCTTTGTTGACGAATCTGGCGACCTCGGAGGCGTCTCCAACTACTACCTCGTCACCCTCGTTTTTCACGATCAAAACGATGCAATCGTTGAACGCATTGACCGCTATGAGCGCGCCCTGTCTCAGTCCTCGCTTCCCAATACGCCTTTTCATGCAGGACCCCTACTGAATGGAAACGGCGACTACAAAGATCTTCCCAAGGAGCAGCGAAGGCACATGTTGAGCGCATTTCGCGCGTTCATTCAGCATCTCCCCATACGCTACCTCTGTCTGCAATACCGAATGAGCGAATTCGCCGGCAATCAAAACGGTCTCGCGGAGAGAATGAGGCGAGACCTCACGGTTGAACTTTTCGACCATCTGGAATTCTTCCAGCGATACGACACCGTTAAGATTTACTACGACAACGGCCAACCGATTGTAACGGAGGTCATTCATTCTGCGCTTGAGTACGTTCTAGCAAGGGATGTCATCGTATACCGAGAAGCCACACCACGAGCCTACCGGCTATTCCAAGTTGCTGACTACATCTGTACGATCGAGCTAACGGCTATCAAGTTTGACAGCAAGGAAGATACAAAGACTGATCGGCTATTTTTTGGAACCCGAAGGACGTTCAAAAAGGGATTTCTCTTATATCTCAGGAAGAAAAGGATGAACTGACCCGGGGTCACCAGTCGTCAGACGCTCCGTAGTCATCGTCGACGGCAAAGTCGCGGAGGTCGAGGCCTTCGCGCTCGGCTCGGGCTAGGAGCTCTTGGGGCGACTCGTCCTCGATATCCACTACGTCGAGCATGGCGGCCGGAAAGCCCACGCCGGCTGCACTCCCCGCGCGGTCGAGCAGACTCTCGCGCAGCTGGTCTACATCAACTTCGATCTTCATGGTGAAACCTCCCGCCAAACCAGACCCTTACTCGTCAGTGCCAAGCTCATTCACGGCAGCAACAAAAGCCGCAACCTGCTTGTCGTCCATCTGCATGGCCAAGCGCCCCACGGGCTCATCGTAGGCGAACTGTACCTTATCGATAAAGCAATCCCAAGCACGCTCGTCCACACGCACGGCGGCCTCGCAATACTGACTGAGCTTTTTGAGTCCATACCAAAACGCATTCACATGACGCGCGGGGTCCTCATCCAGCACGCCATCGTAACGGCGTCCATTGAACTCGCGCATGCGTGCCACGGCAACCTCGAGCGAATCGCCGCCCTCGGCAGAAGCCTCATCCACAAGCTCGGGAATCGGAACCTCACGGCGAATATCATGCCTGGTAGCGCCATCGTACTCGCCCACCAGCACGTCTTCGTCAAGCCGAGAATCGTAGTCGAAATAGCTCGAGCCCCTGCAAGTCCCATGCGGCGAGCCCGTACCGAACGCGCAGAACAACCCGCCGTCGGCAACAATACGACGGTAGGTCTCAAACGACTTCTTAACCTGAGCAAGCAACTCGGAAAGCTCTCCGGCATCGCACGCCGTCTCGCACGCAACGCACGCAGACTCGGGCAACGATACCGGCTCCACCATGCTCCCCGCAACGCGGGCGGCACGCTCGGCCCGATACGCCTGCGCCGCCAAGCGTGCCCGCTGCGCAGCACCGCGCACGTTGGTAAGCTCACGCTCCAACGCCACGTCACCAGCAACATCGCCAGCCAAATCACCCGTAAACCCATCAGCGTGCTGCGGCCCAGTCGAACTCAGCTCGGACTCAAACGTCGCCGTGATCATACCCGCAAGGTCCGTTGCGTCGGCGGCACAACGAAGTTGCTCCAGCTGCGTGCACAGCAGGTCGGCATCCAGGGGCACAGCATCCACAACGCGCACGTCACTCAGGCGCGCCACGTCCTGCAGCACTAAAGCGCCGGCAGCATCGTACGCTGCGCGCACCCTGTCCGCCGTATTCGCACGCAGCTTTACCTCGATAAACGCAAGCGTCTGCTCCAGGCGCGTCAGCAGCTCGGCATTGTCCTCCATGCGCAAAAAGGCAGCGTAGCGGCGCTCCATCTGCAGCGAGCCCACGACACCCGCCTGCTTGCGAGCGCGCGCAAGGGCCGCGCCCTCAATACGGCGCACGTACGTATCAACAGCCCGCACGGCAGATTCGCGCGCAGCGTGCTCGGCAGTCTCGACATCCCTAAGCACACCCAGCAGCTCGCGGGAGCGCGCCTTGCGCACCAACTCCCCGCGATCGTACTGCTCAAGCGCCGTTTGACGCTTGGCTACCGGCTCAAAGCCAAACAGCTCGTCGAGCAACTCGCCAACAGAACGCTCGCCCGTCATAGCAAGGCCTCCCTATTCGAACACGCCAACACGCCCGAGGGCCCACGTGCACGCAAGCCCGCTCGCCTGCACCCCTACAGATCCAGAGCCTTCTTCGCGGCATCAACCGGGTCGCCATCCATATAGAACACCGGACTCAGGCCCGAGATAATCTCGGACGAAACGCTCTGCAGGCCCGCGATGGCACTCAGCGGCAAAATCACGCGCTTGGCGCCGGCGTTTTTGGCCACGCGCATAATGTCCTCGAGCCCGCGGATCTCGTCCATAGAGCCCGACATGCGCAAGATTCCCGGAATCGCCAGCGCGGGCATCACCGGGCGGTTGCACGCAGCAGAGCAAAGTCCCACAAACTCGGCGAGCGAAACTTCCTCGGACAGGCCCTTGCTCTGCAGGTCGTTGTAGAACAGCAGGTAATCCTTGGAGCCAATGTGCATGCCCGGCGCCACGCGGTTCGCCAGGTTCACAAAGTTGTCGAACGCGGCTTCCAGCGTATCGCGCACCGGCTTGTTAAAGGCCACGCCCTCGTACTTAAACTTGCACTCGCCGGCAACGGCCTTGTTCTCCAGCTTGTATACGGCAACCTCGCCGCCCTGCGACCTGCCCACGCCAAATACGTGGCCGGACAGCAGCGGCCCGTCGGGAATCAGCGTGTCCTCGGTCTGCTCGGGCACGCGCACCACGTGAACGTCCTGCGGGTTGTCAGCATCCATATAACCCAGGTTGACGTCGATAAACTCGACGCCCGCCATAATCTTGAGCTGCTCCTTTACACGGCGACGGCCCTCGATGGCGTAGTCCAGCAGCCAGCGCACGTCGTCCTTGTCCATAGCCTCGTCGGGGAACAGCAGCTTGGCCAGGCCGCTAAAGGTTTTGCGCACGGCGATCTCGTCACGCTTGTTAAAGTCGCTGTTAAAGCGGAAATACCGGTCGATATGGTGCGTAAAGTCCTTGCGACGCATCTCCTTGCAAAACTCTGACAGGCAGTCGGTGATCAGGCCGTAATGCCCGGTCAGCAGGCTCGAGCGCATCTTGGGAATCTCCCAGCCCGGCAGGTAATAGTGGATGCGGTCGAAGAAAGCCGAATCGTTGTTAAACTCCGGCGGGAACGGATCAAACAGGTGCGTGGTCTTAAGGACGTTTTGCACGGTGTCGTTGATGTTGCCCTCGAAGACCATGGAGGCATCGGCGTTGATCTGGTCGCGGCCGCGTGCGTAGCTGCCGCTCGCCATGTAGTCCTTCATGATCTGCACGGCGTTGGTGTCCTTAAACCGCATGCCGGCGACCTCGTCGAACGTCACGCAATCCCAGTGGCCCACCAGGCCCACGCGGTCGGCGCGCATGGAGTTCATACGGCCGAACAGGTTGGCCGTGGTGGTCTGGCCGCCCGAAAGCAAGATGGCGTAGGGCGAGACCTCTTTGTAGATATGGCTCTTGCCGGTGCCGCGCGGACCCAGCTCGCACAGGTTGTAGTTGCGCTCGATGAGCGGCACCATACGCTCGATAAAGTGCAGGCGCTCTTTCTCGGAAAGCTCGCTGGGCTCATAGCCAGCGGAGCGCAGCAGCATGTTGAGCCACTCGTCGCGCGAGAAATACTGGCGCTCTTCGACCATGGCATCCAGGTCCAGGTTGGGCATCTGAATGGGCGTGAGCGACGCCACGCTGAACGGAGAGTCCTCGGGCCCACGCTTCTTACGCTTGGCCTTGGCGCGGCGCGGCGCATCATCGCCAAAGACCTCCATGCCAAACTCGTCTTCCTCATCCAAGGGGTGACGATACTCGATACTCATGATGCACCAAATACCACCCTGCAGAATCTTGGAATAGTCGCGCACGTACTCGGCCGGCATCACAAACGGCTCGATGGTCAGATTGGCAAACGATGCCACGTAGATGTCTTTGTACTCGTCGAGCTTGGCCGTCACCTTGTCGATGATGGTAAAGCGGCCCAGTTCGCGAATCTTGGACTTAATGCGCTCGGACTCGTCGGGACGCACGTAGTTATCAGTGAGGATCCTGCGGATGCGATCCAGGCCCTCTGCCACGGCTTCCTCGTCATCGGTCGAGCAGTACATGCCCAGCAGGTACTCCAGCACAAAGGTGGGCACGTTGGCGCCGCGCTTCATAAAGGCCGTCAGGTCCTTGCGCACGATCTTGCCGCCAAAGTGCTCGAGCAGCTTACCATCCAACCCGTCCATGTCGTAGCCCTCATCCTCGGGAGCCTCGGCCGCAGCCTGGTCATAGCCATCGGTCGAGGATTCATCCCCAGCGGGCGCGGCAGCCTCAACGGGCGCAGCAGCCACCGACTCCGGGGCAGACGCAACAACCTCAGCCGCCGGCGCCTCCACGGGCACCACGCCTTCCACCGGCACATCCACATCAATCGAGGGGACTTCCCACAGATCGTCGTCATGGCTATCAAACATAGGGCACACTCCTAAAAACCAAAGTCAGCAACAGGGGCAAACGAGACGGCAATGGTATACGTCTCGCGCCAAACGATCTTGCCCGTCTCGCGCTCGCGGCAGACCAGATAGTACGGACCCTTGGCCGAGAATCCATCCGCTGCATGCAACGCAAACTTGGCATGCACTACGCGCTCCTGCGAATTAACAGAAGTTTTGTTAGCATGCGCCTTGACCGTATCGCTCACCTCGTTGCCACTCGCATCGGTAAACACCAGCTCGTATTCGCACGGCAAAACCTTGCCTTGGGCGGGTTCTTCCTGGATCAAGTTGACCGAGAAGAGCGAGTTGGTCACTCGGCGTCCCTCACTTAGTACGCGCAGCGTCGCCACGCGCGTGTCGACAAAGTCCTTGGAACCCGAGCGCGCACGCCAAAACCCGATAACGGGCACGCAGAGCTCCTGCAAGCTCATGCCGCCGTGGACGTAGTTGTTAGTGCCGCCGGGACGCTTGAAGTGCACATTCTCGCGCGGGGCAAACCCCTCAAAACCGGCGCCTAAACGTCCCATGTCAACATTAACAAACACCCCGCGTACCTCGTCCGAAAGCTCGCCCACGGCCTCGTTGGGCACCACCAGATGACGCTTGCCGCACATGACGGGAGCGTCAAGGACGGGAAGGTCCGGCTTGCCGAGCATCTGGCACTCGCTGAGCTCCCGACGTGTGTAGATAAAGCCGTGGTCCGCCGTTATAACAACACGCGCGCCCGGGGCGTCGGTGCACACGCGACGCGCCAATGCAGCAAGTTCCTCCACGGCGTCCGCACAGGCACCGAAGACGTCATCCTGCGTAGCGGCCTTCTCGCCCGTGGCATCGATCTTGTTGTGATAGAGGTAGACGAGTTTTGAGTCCTTGAGCAGCGTCTTGCGTTCGGTTCCCGTCATGTTGAGGTATGTGCTCGAGCGTAAAGCGCGGGCCGTGGGCTCAACGTGGGCAAGCACGGCCTCGCGCTGCGGAGTCGTGGCAGTGGGCATGCCGTCAGCCAACACAAACGAGCCATCCGCTGCAAGCTCAAGCGCTTGGTGTGGCAGCAGCGCGGGCATGCCCACCTCAGTAATGGAGGGAAAGACCGCCTGCATGCTAGAGACCTTGACGTTGCCGCCGCGTTCGCGCTCGAGCAGCGCCACAACGTCGCAGGCAACCTCATAGCGCAGCGCATCGCTCACGATAACGACCGTTGTTTTGGCAGAACCCACAAAGGCGGGTAGCACATGCCAGTAAAACTCATCCTGCCGTGCGAGACCATCGATGTAGCCGCAATCGGCCCACTCCCCTTGCGCAGCAGCCGCCCAGCAGGCATTGGCATCCGCCAAGAACCAGTTACTGTAGAGATTCTCCGCCCAGTCCGCCACGGCGCGGGCAGGTTCCTCGAGCGCATCGCACTCGACGGAGCGTGCCCGCAGATACGCGGTGCACATATGGCGATAGGCAGCGTCCATGGCATACCATTCGGACGTATAGGCATCCCACACCTGCTGGGACTGCGCCAGATGGAACCCACCCGCGTGCGTCTGCCTAAACGCGCACATATCGGCCACAGCGACAAGCAGGTCAAAGTAGCTCTCGACACGACGGTACCAGCTTAGGTCGCAACGGCGCGCAGCAAAGGCACGCGCATCCTCAACACGGTCTGCACCTTGCGCAAACGAGCAGAACAGCTGCGAGAGCACAACCTCGTTGACGCACGGGAACACATCAAGCGAAGCCAGCGCATCGATCGGCAGGGTCTCGAACCGTGCAAAGAGCCCGCGGGCATCCTCAACTAAACGACAAATCTCAAATAGGTCCTCGCTCGATGCCCGGGCATCGGCGGCCTGGTCCCACGTACGCACCGCCTCAAGGCAATAGGGGCCGTAGGCGGGAGCCATATAGTTTTCGAGCCCCTTGAGCGCTCCCTCGGGAAGTGCGGTGGATGCCGCCGTAAGAAGCACATGGGATGCAAGCATAAGCAGTGAATCACGCTCGTGCAGCGGTCCATCAAACCCATAACAGCGCAGCATAAAGGCAGCGAGAACATCGCGCACACAGTACTTATCCACCAGCGCGGCCAGCGCCTCGGGACCCTCGTGCAGCAGCGTGGCCATGCAGCCGCGCAATACAAACGCGGGCCGCGCGTCGCCCGGTTCCTTGCCGCCAAAGATCACCGTAAGGATTCCGAGCTCGATATCGGATGCACCCGCGGCATGTGGAACGTATGCGACAAACTTAGCGCAGCGGGTCTTGGCATCAAAGAACGTCTTGTGTGCTCGCAGGCTCTCGCGCACGGCGTCGATATTCTCGATGCCCAGCTGATCGGCCAAAAGCGAAAGATAGTCAGCCTGGAACTGATCGGCATACAGCTCAACATCGGCAAGCCAATCACCCTCAAGCCTGCCGCGCGGGCAACGGCGATACAGCAAGATATCGCTCGCAAGGTCATCGCGGTTGATGAGCTTCTTGACGGCAAACATACGGCCCTCGCAGGCCTCAACAAAGCGCACCGGGCGCTCAAAGTCACCGTGAGCAGGCATTACGCCGGCATCGGCCCCCACGCCGTCGAAACCCTCGGCAGCCAATCGCTCAAACTCAGGAGCAAACTCGCCGTCCGCATCGTGCCAAACCACAACACGGCGCGGCGCGCATGAGGACAACGGCTGCAAAAATCGCAGCTTGAGCTGTTCTTCTACATCGATCTTGGGCATGAATATCCTTACCGTATCTGCAGTTACTTAATCTTCGCCAGCACATCCTGAAACTTGGCGTAGTTGACCTTGACGCCGTCATCCAGGTCGATCTTAATCATCTGGTCTGCCAAGTGGTGCAGTTTCTCCTCGTAGGCAATGGTCTCTTTGAGCTGGTCGTTGAGCTTTTTGATGCGCTTATCCAAGCGCACGCGCTCGCCGCGCTCGGCACTGACAAGGGCATCGTTGGCATACCCAATCTGGGCACGGTAGCGCTCCTGCTGCTCATGCACATAGTCGGTGCGGATGCGAGCCAACAGGTCAGGCTGGTAGCGATGCATGTAAACAAGGCACTTGAAGCCGTTCTTCTTGCCGCTGTCGAACAGCCAGTAGATGGGGCGTTTCTTATAGGTCTGGCAGTGGTCCTTATAGAAGTCCTTCAAAAAGTAGGTGCGAATCACCTCGCGCGAGGTGCCCTTGCCGCCGAGCGCCTCGGCAATAAAGGCCAGGTTCTGTTCGAGTGTCTCCTCGCCGTACGCGGTGCGCACAAAGTCGATAAAGTAACGCACGATGTCGTCGTCAAAGTACTCGTCGTCGGTGATGGGCAGCACGTTGTCGGCATCGGGCATAAAGGTCACGTGATCGGGATCGGGCACCTTGGCCAGATAGTCGTCGACCGTGGCGCCCTGGTCGGCCAGAACCAGACCGTCCACATCCAGCGAATAGCGACCGAACATGCAGCCCACGGCATAGCTTATGAGCGAGGTGATCTCGTCGCGCTTGGTGCGCACGTACTTGTTGCCCTTGTAGCTCTCAGGGATCTCGTCGGCGGTATCAAAGATGCGCGCCACCGACACGTACTTATCCTCGACCTCGATGGGCACCTCGCCCTCCATGTTGTAGATCTTGGCAAAGATTCGGTTGAGCTCCTCCTCGTTAGCGCGAAGCTGCTCAAAGCGAGCGTTAACCTCGGCTTTGCGAGCCTCGTATTTATCGGCGAGCAGTGTTGACATGGAACGCCTTCCAGGTAGTAGGGGATTAAAAACAATGATTCAAAGGGGCATTTTATGTGGTAGTCAAGCTTTTCTCACAGCACCCAGGAGGATCCGTCCAACAACCGGGCACCATCTTCCTCGAGCGTATATTCACTCATCCAAGCCTTACCCAAAATGTCATACATAAAGAGCCAAAGGCTTACCCCATCGCGAAAGGTCCTCGTTGAAACAACGTAATTGGAGCCCTCAACCTCGCCTTCATACGACTCACACGACTCAAAACCGATGTAATCAAAACGACAGGTATCTCCAGGCTCAAGATTAGATACGACTGGCTTTTCCTCCACAATAATTGACGGAATTGGCCGGGGACCTACATTGGTAATCGAAACAATGAATCCGTAATCTTCCTCGAAACTGTCCACCTCAACTTGAGGCTTAGCCTTTTCGCTCCGAGACCTCTCTTCTTCTTGCTTCGTTTCTATGTCGTGCTGATACGAGACCACTGCAATAATGACTGCCGAAAACGTCCCGACTCCATTTAACAAATCCCCCGACGATAAAGAGTTGAGCAACGGAAGCGAGCAAATGCCGGATAGAAATCCAAGAAGAGCTTTAAACAGTAGCGTGAAAACCACTAAGCATGGAATTGAAACAGCCAAAGAAATAAATAGTCGGCGAATGTACCTCATGCTGATCACTCACAATAAGGGGTGACGTTTAAAATCCCAGGAGGTTTCAAACGAGTCCCAGTCGGTTTTTGACAGTTCGATAGCCAGTTCAGCCATGCTAGAGATACGGCCCTCTTCACCAAGGCCAAGAAGCGGCAGCCTTGACACAACGCCCGCATTACAATTAAGAGTTGGGTTAATCATTCTGAGCATCACAGATGCTGCGGATGAATTCAGGTAGGCAATTAGCGGAAGTAGGTTGTCATCTGCAATAAATGCGCAACTTCCAGCATGCTCAAACAGACTGTGTCCGCCGTTGACTCTAAACGAATTGCGATCGGACGTAACGTCTGACCAAGAGATCGACGGCCTAAATTGATCATCAAGGCTGACGGGGCGGAATCCTGACTGTTTTTTCATCTCCAGTTGGCCAGTGACTGAGAAATTCATAACGTTATCTCGGTTGCCATACCACTTGCGATAGCTACCACCTTTGTTACATGGATACCAACACGTTGTGGTTTGGACCTCGTTAATCGATGAGCACTCCCTATCAAACTTTGATAGTTGGACCTCCCACCAAGCTCTAATGAATAAGTCATTGTTTCCCGTTGTGATTCCAGCTTGAAGCGACGCGCGCGTACCAACAGCTGGATTTGATTTAAATGCAGATAGTATTCCGCCCCCAGCCCAGTAGGCTATTGGGGCGCCGGGGATCTGCTTGAAGATGTCGGCGTCGCGGCGGTAGAACCAGCCGCAGTCGGGATCTCGGATCGCCTCGAGCAGCTTGAGACGCTTCGCCTCACTACCGTTGATGTCGACGAGGCGCACGTAAGCGCCCTCGTATGCCGCGCGGCCGTTGTAGATGACATCGGCGGTTACGTTGACGACCTCGCCGCCGATGGCGTCAAATGCGCGGGGGCCGAGATGAGCCATCGAGACAATCGTCTTGCCCTCGATAATCGAAGAGCGCATCTTCTCAAAGCTGCCCAGGAACATCCAACTCTGCATGGTAACCATTGCGGCGTAGCCCTTATCCTCGACAAGGTTAAAACCGCGCTCGATAAAGCACGTGCAGAGGTCGCTCTTCACGTCGGGGTAGTTCTTCTTGATCCACTTGCTCATGAATGGATTAAAGCTGCTGCTGCCCATATACGGAGGATTCGCAACGGTGCAGGTAAAACGACGGGACAGCTTCTCGCAGATGGCGGCAGCGCTTTCGAGCTTAGTTTTGGCCGTAGCGGCAAAAAGGTCATCGGAACAACTCGCGGCGGCAGCCTTGAGCTCGTCGATCTCGTCCTCTGAGGGATTGAGCAGCGAACCGATCTCGCCCAAATGACTCAGCTCCTCGGCGAGCTTCTTGTTACCCGGCAGCTCGTCCTCCCCTAGCGGGATGCTCGAGAGCACGGCAACGTCGGCGCGAACGCCACGCCTAAAGAAGCGACGATCGTGCTCGCGGGCGCACATGGCAAGCGCCAGCTCCGCGATCTGAGCCGCACGGGGGTCGATCTCCATGCCAGCGAGGTTTTTGGTCAGGATGAGCTCCGGGATCTCGCGCTCGCGGTAGCCGCGCTCCTCGTACACGGCAAAGAGCAGCTCAAACGCATAGACCAGGATATGGCCCGAGCCACATGCGGGGTCGCAGAGGGTTATCTCCTCGGGGCTCGAAATGCGGATGAAGTCCTCGTGCTCAGTATCAGGCTCGATGTAATACTCCATGCGCTCGCGCAGCGAACTCCCCGGGTTGTTGCGCATCCACAGACGGCCGAGCGAGTTCTGGACCATATAGCGCACGATCCACTCGGGGGTGAAGAGCTGCGTGGCGGGCGCGATGTCCGCCGCCGCTGCTTTGCGTTTTGCCTTGAAGAACTCGTCTTTAACGTCAGCGTTGTAGTACTGATACATCCAGCCCAGAACGGTCACGCCCTTGCGCCAGTCCTCGTCAGCGAGAATGGTGTTGAGTTTGCCCACCACGCCGTCGGACATCATGAGGCCCTGGGGCAACAGCAGCTCCATGGCACCGCCCACGCGTTCAAAGACGCCCGGCAGGCAATCGGCAAGCTCCTCGCACTGAGCCATAAACAGGTAGCGCCACAGCGGTTCATCCAAGCCCGCCATCTTGAGCTCGGCTATGCGATCGGTATCGGCCGTCGCTATCTCCACGTCCAGTGCGTTCTCCACGGCCTCGCTGCCATGGCTGCCGTCCGCACGACTCAGCATGCGCATACGGCTGGGGAGCCATCCGCGTGCATCCATAAAGCGAATGGCCACGATGCGGTTGAACCAGGTGTAGGCCGCTCGGTCGCGCAGCGCCTCGTGACCCACCTCTGTCTGTATGCGCAGCAGCTCGTCACGCTGCACAACCTCAGCAGGACTTAGGGGCAGGCCGTTGACGGTCTCGGACCCAACGGGCGAAGGTACAGGTCCGGTGACGCCGTAGCGCACCATCTGTGCCTCCACGCCTTTGATGAGCTCTGTACGGGCCCAGGTGCAGAAGCTCTTAAGAGCAGAATCGTTCATGGTTGATGAGCCTTTCTAAACGCCATAAACCACCGGTGCTCGCTTTGGCACCGGTGGCTCCGCGAGTTAGTTGATACGAATCTCGTCGTTTGCAGCGAGCTCCTGCATAAGGCGAGAGCGCAGGTCGTCCACGTAGCGCTCCACGTCCTCTGCGGACAAGAGGCGACTCGGCTTGGCCAAATCGGCGCGGCGCACGGTCTTGATCTTGCGCTGGGGCTTAGACGCGGGCACGGGCGCAGACGATGCGGCGCCCTTGTTGGAGATCTTCTTGACCACCTCACCCGTACTCGTGACCTCGGTGGTGCGGCGCTCGTTGTCCATTCGCATGCGGGCCTCATCCACGGCGTCGTATATCTTGTTGGTTGCAGCAACGATCCAGTTTTCCCAGTTTGCCGCGAGGGCGTTAAGCTCGTTGAGGCTCTGGACGCCATGGGCGCGGTTCTTGAACGACTCATACCTGGTGTTGGCGTCCGCGATGGCATCCTTGGCCTGCTTGACAAAACCTTCTTGGCTCTCGGCCTGCTTCCGCAAATCCTGCAGGTCGTTTTCGATACGACACAAGAACTCGTTGCGGCGAATGCCCAGGTGCTTTTTGATGTCTTCCTTGACGGGTGCCATCAACGGCTGAAGGTCTTTAATGCGGCCGTAGGGCTTTGGGTCTTTGAGGATCTCGCGTACCTTTGCCACGTTCTCCACCGCGTTGGGAATGTCATCGGAGGCATACTCGATGCCCTCGGTGCGGCTCAAGAAATCCTTGGCGTGGTCAAACGCTGTTCGTTGGTTGGACTCGAAGAACTCAACCACCTTGTCAAAGTCTTCCTTGGCATCGAGCAGGCGGTCCTCGTGCTTGGTGAACGTGGTCAAGAACGCCTCGGAATCGCTCTGGTCCTTAAGAACGTCGACCACCTCCGAGCGCATCTTCTCGCACTCGTCCTCACCGGGATACGGGTAGGCCGGCTTGATACCCGTGTAGTAGTCGCGTGCCATGGCGACGCACACCTCACGCAAGCCCTCAAGGCGCTCCTTGAGCTCGGCCACGAGCTTATCCTCGTTGGAGGGCACGGTCTTGAGATCAAACAGGTCACGCATAAGCTCGCCCGTGGCGCGCAGCAACCGGTCGCTCATGCGCACGCGCAAACGCACCTGGGCCTTATCGGCATCCTTACGCAGGAGCGACACCATGCGGCTGTCGTTAGCTTGAACCGTCTGACCGCCAAACAGCACCTGCGCGCGCTGCTCCACTACAAGCTGCGCCACCACATTTGCGATGTCAACCTCGCGCCAGCCATAGGGCTTTTGCTGGTACCTGCGCTGGATATCGCCCATAGCGGTATCCAGGTGGCGCTGGTGCTGAACTTTGAGGTAGTCCTCGACCTCCTTGAGCGCACGCGTGTTGCCCGCGTCCATGCCAGCGAGCCCCGCTTGAACGTTGCCCGCCAGAGTGGAGCGGATATCGGAATCGCTCGTGACCGGCGCGCCGATATAGTCGGCCTTTTCAAAGACCACATCGCACAGCTGCGCCAGCACTTGCTCAAAGACCTGAGCGGGTTTGGCCGCGCGGACCTCAATTATGCGGCCGTTGACCGCGCAACGTGCATGGAGTACGGCCTCGCTCAAAAGGACATCGGCCTCTTTCTCGTTATAGGCTGCCTCGCGCATCTTGGACTCGACGATCTGGCGCGTACTCGGCTGAAGCTCCTGGAGATTTCGCGTCTTGGCGTACTTGCGGATCTTGGCGGCGTTGACGAGCGTCTCCCAATAATCCGCCTCGTCGCTCAAAGCCACGATGGCTTTGCCCGAAGAAGCCAAGGCCAGCTCGGTATCGTCCGCACGGCCCAGATCGCTCGCCATAGTCGCCACGCAAAGCTCCATGCCGCCCATGCTGGCACCGTGGATTGAGCCGTCCACATAGCGGTCAAAAGGAAAGTCGTTGGCCCCGCGGTTGAGTTTACGCGCGGTGTAGATGCTGTCGAACAGGCGCTTTTTGATAGACTCGATCACCTGCGCGTTATCGACCGGAGTGCGTGTGATCTCCTGCGCTATCTCCTGCTCCTCGTCGGTGAGGAAGCTATAGGCATCGCCCTGGCGTGCCACGTAGTTCTCGCGCTCCAGGCGGGCAAGGGACTCCTTGACGCGGTCCTTGAGGGCGCGCATGTCCACGTCGAGGCCGTCGATCATGAAGATGGAGATGTTCTCGACCGTGGCCTTAACGTAGCCGATGTAACGAATCAGGTACAGGAGCTTGAGCACCTGAACGTCGTAGGGTTCAAGGCCCTTTGCGTCCTCGGCCGCACGGACCGCGCGGTCGACCACCTGGTTGATGCCGTGCTCAAGGTCTTTGGAGATAGTGTCGAAGAAGCACCAGAACGGCACGAGTGCACCGGTCTGGTCATACTGGATGACCTGAGCGCTCTCCTGGAACGCGCTCAGCATGGAGCGCTCGCCCGTTGACATGTGCTTGGCCTTGACACCGTGCTTGCGCACCTCGGTCATCACGTCGGGCAGGAGCTTAAACTGGTAGCCCACAAACGGGTAGCTGGCCACAAAATCCTTGGAGTTGGCGTAGCCGGCAAGGTCGGAGCGCGAGCCACCCTCAAAGGTAAAGTTGTTTTTAAGCACGGCGGCGTCTTGCTCGTAGACCTGTGCAAGCATATCGGCCGCCGGCGCGGTCTTCTCGAGCACACGGCGCTGGATGACCTCGTCCACGCTGGAGCTGGAGAGCGAAAGGCGGGTATTGAAGCGGCCCTGGATCTTTGAAAAGTCGTTGCCCACGGGCAGGCTCAGGTTGTCGATGGCCTCCTGGCTCGTAACCATCACCCACACGCGGCCACCGCAGGCGGCACCCAGCTCCTCGACGATGGTCTGAAGGCTCAGCATAAGGCTTGGGTCCTTGTCGTTTGTAATAAACTGACCCACCTCGTCGACCATAAAGAGCAAACGGAAGTTGCCGCCGCGGGCCGCTGCCTGAGCGTCTACGTAGTCCTTGACCTTTTTGGCAAAGACATCAGGGGCCAAAACCTCGTCCTCAGAACCCTCGAGCCAGTTCCATGCGGCCTTTTCGCTCATGCCGAGCACGCTCTGCAGCACCTCGACGACGTCGTCCTCAAAGTAGCTGTAGGTATCGCGGGTCTGGAGCCAAGACTCGCCGTTCACGCGCTCAAAGGCCTCGCGGAACTCCTGGGTCTTGCCCAGGGAATCGATGTAGTCCTCGAGCTTTGCAAGCTTGAGGTCCTCGCCGTAGAAGCCGCGCGCCTCGTAGAACATGCGCTCAAAGCCGCGAAGCAGCGCCGTGGGAGCCGTATCACCCTGCTTCCACTGGCCCGCCTTGCTATCGATGTTAAAGAGGATGGCCTGCGTGGGCACCGAGCACGCGCGCTCCATGGCAGCCGCGACCATGGGGTCGACGATTTTGCCGTCAAAGTAGCGAATGGCGCTCATGCCACCGATCTGGCGATTCTCGAGCAGGTAGCTCAGCATCTTGAGGAAGTGCGATTTACCGGAACCGAAGAAGCCACTGATCCACACGCCGATCTTGTCGGTGGGCACATCGATGGCATCGCCGTATGCCTTGAAGAACGTGGCAAGGTGCCCTTGCAGCTCGCGCGTCACCACGTACTCGTCAAGCTCCTGGCGGATGGACCCATCTTTTGAATCCTGGACCTTGACCACGCCGTTGATGGAGCGGTTGATGTCTTTTGCAAAGAGGTCGCGAATGATCGTGTTGTCCATGGGTGCTCCTTTGGGTTTGGGAACGTATGGCAAAGGGTTGTTGCCGGCGGCAGTGCCTTGTCTGCGGGGAGCCGTGCTTACGAGATATCGATGGCGCGGTAGTAGTTGTCGGCCGGCAGACGGTTAAAGAGCTGGAAAGAAGAGCCGTTGAAACTGCCCGGATAGGCGGCGACCACAGGCACCTCATCAAAATCCGCAAGCATGCAGTGGAGAAGCGTGTGTATGCGAAAGAACGGGAAAACCTCGCCCGCGCCGGTGAGAAGGATGACGTCTCCGGGCATGTGCGGCTCGGTCTGCTCAAGGATGTACGCGGCGACTTTCTCGGGCGAGGCGAACTTGGCCACGTCCTCGAGCACGCGCTGGGTACCGCGGCGCTCCTCTTGGTGCGGGATAGCCTTGAGGACACGGCGCTTTTCGAGAATTGCCAGCACGGCGTCGTAAAGGTTCACGACCTTGAGCGCGCACGGAAGCTTGTCGGCCTCGGCATCGCGTGAAAGGGTGCCAAATAATGCACGCGCCTCAAACTCCAGCGCGGGGTCATAGCAAAAGGTGTGAAAGCCGATCTCATTGCCTATGCCCTTGTTGGCCAAAAAGTCCTCGCTGCACAGGCACTCGCGCAGAAGCTGCGCACGGCGCTCAAATTCCTGACAGGCACGCTCGGAGCGGGCATGCGCCGCAACGACGCTCTTGCGGGAATGGATGCCAATATTGGTGGCGAGATCGGTCGCCGGGGTGACAACAGGGTCGACGGCGCTTTTGACGGGAGCCACGCTACATCACCGCCCTGCCGGTAAGGGCCGCGATAAGCGACTGCTCGCCCAGCTGAACCAAGGCTCGCTCGACATCGGAATCGAGGAAGAGTGGTGACAGGCGCTCGGACTCCGGGCCCTGGCCCTCGCCGATAAGGCCGGCATGGCGGAGCGTCTGGCGGAGCGAGCCCTTAATGCGCTTGACCGTGGCCTCAGTCCAGCGGGCCGCGTCCGGATACTCCGTGGTAAAGCGTGTCATAAAGGCGTTGAGGTCAACCGCCGTAAAGGCATAATCGAAGTTTTGTAGGCGCTCCCCTACCTCGACGAGCACGAGCTCGCGCACGATATCGTAGCGGCAGATCATGCTGTAGAAGATGGCCTGGTCCGCCTGCGTGGGAGTGCCGGATGCCATGAGCCTGGTTAGGGATGACGCAGCCTCGACGGCGGTTTTGGGGTCGATGCCGCGCGCGGCGCATACGGCGTCCGTGGGCACCATGGCGTCAAGGCGGCGAAGGCACACGGTTGCGCGGTTGGCGACCATGCGCTCCGTGGGATATTGAAAGAGGTTCTCGCTCTTTACGCGTACAATGACCTGCTCGTCGCTTGCGCCCTGCATACGAAGGGCAGCGACGATGCGCATCTCATGCGGGAGGAATTGCTCGCGGGTGAGCACCCCCCCCCCGAACGCTTTTTGTGGTTACATCCACAGTACACGCTCCAAGGGTGTCAAAGGCTGTCACAAGTACGCCGCAACCCGGCAGGCAGGCGCGGCGCACATGACAATAATCATACCTGTTGGTAAAAAAGTTACCACGCCCAGAGTTTCAAATGTTGAGCAACAAAATTTAAGGCTCTGTTAGACCAGGATTGACATACATGTGTCCCCACGGTGCCATATC
>USPC01000017.1 GCA_900556605.1 uncultured Collinsella sp.
ATATGGCACCGTGGGGACACATGTATGTCAATCCTGGTCTAACAGAGCCTTAAATAATCATTCGGAGCAAATTTATTTCTATCCCCGTCCCAGAAAAATCATCGGGCGTGGTCTTGGACAAACAGTCTAGTTGCGCTTGAGGTGGACGACCGTTTCGCAGTGGAAGGTTTGCGGGAATAGGTCGACCGGTGTGATCTTGATGGGAGAGAAGGTGCCTTCTTCGACAAAGCGTTTGAGATCGCGCGCCAGGGTGGCCGGGTCGCAGCTCACGTAGGCGACATCGCGGGCACTCGTGCTGGCGATAAGGTCGATCGCTTCGGGGGCGAGGCCTGCGCGCGGCGGGTCGACCACCAAGACGTCGGCATCCTGGTCGGGGAACTCGCGCACCGCGTCTCCGCCAATGACGTCGACGTTATCAAGCTTGTTGATCTCCAGGTTACGGCGCAGGTCGCGCACGGCGGGGCCGTAGGCCTCGACGGCGGCGACAAAGTCGCAGCGGCGGGCGAGCGGCAGGGTAAAGGTGCCGGCACCGCAGTACAGGTCCACGGCAAGCTCGTCTTCCTGCGGATCGAGCGCTTCCATGACAAGCTCGATCAAAATCTCGGCACCCTTGGTGTTGACCTGGAAAAAAGACGGGGCAGACAAGCGCATCTGACCCTCGGCGATATTCTCGGTCCATGAGCCCTCTCCGGCGAGCATTTCGACCTTGGAAACACGGCGGGCCTTCTTTTCGCCCTTGCTCATCACGCGTACGATGCTTGTGGGGTGCGCGGCGTCTGCCAACACGCGCGAGACTTGCGAGCGCGGAAAAGAGCCTGTGGGCGTCCAGAGTGCGACCTCGAGTGCCTTGGTGCGGCGCGATGCGCGAATGCCCACGCGTTCGAGCCCCAAGTCATGGCTGCCGCTTAGATAGTTGAGTGCGCCGACGACCGATTTGAGTGCCTTGGGGAAGCGTTTGTCGAACAACGGGCACGAATCGACGGTCACGATCTTGCGAGGATCGACACCGTGCATGCCAAGACGCACGCGACCGTTGACGACGGTCGGTTCGAGCTCGATTTTATTGCGGTAGCCCCAGTCGTCCTTGGTGTGGCAGATGGGCTGTACCAACTCATCGACCTGCTCAGGAGCGAACTTGCCGATGCGCTCGAGCGTGGAGCGCAGGTTTTGCTCCTTGGCGGCGAGCTGTGCCGTGCGCGAGAGATTGCCCCACGAGCAGCCGCCGCAGATGCCCACGAAGGGGCAGGGAGGCTGAATGCGATCGGGGCTTGGCTCCAGAATCTCGGTGGTGCGGGCACGCATGAACGACTTGCCGTCCTGTACGACCTCGGCCTCGACGGTGTCGCCTGCCACGGCACCCTGCACAAAGACGGCCTTGCCGTTGTCGGCGTGCGCCAGCCCGTCGGCGCCGTAGGTCATCGATTCTATAGTGAGCTTCATATTCCTGCCTGTCATTCGCGTTGTTGTTCGCACCATGGTAGCAGGGAAAAGCGCCCCGCATCCGAGGCTTTCCTCAAATGCGGGGCGCTTCTACAAACTGCTTCTACAAACGACTATTTCGTCTTGCCGGTAATGAGCGTCTTAAGACCCAGGCCGATCAGACCCAGGCCCATGCGCACGCGGCCGGGGCGATGGCGCTCGATGGCCTTGGTCTTGCCGGCGGGCTTATCGCGACGGGCGCTCGTCTCGGGTGCGGGCTTGGTGACCTGCGGCTCGGGCTGAGGTACAGGTGCGGGCTCGGGCTCAATGACGGTAGCCTGGACCTTCTGAACCTCGGTTGTGGCCGGCTGCGGTTCGGGCTCCGGCTGGGATGCGAGTGCGGGTTCTGCCTTGGCGGCGGCCTCGGCGTTGCGATAGGCACGCTCCAGCAGAGCCTCCTGCGAGTTGAAGGGTTTCTCACCCTCTGCACGCTCCACGGGGACCCAGGTGCCGTCGCTCGTGAGGCTGCGGGCCTTCACGTTGTCGCGCAGCTGCATGCCCATGTACTCGTGCACTAGGGCGCGGCAGGTGGGGTCGAGCACGGGGAAGGCAATCTCCACGCGGTGCTCGGTGTTGCGCGTCATCATGTCTGCCGAGCTCAGGTAAATCATGTCCGAGTCCACGCCGAAAGCATAGACGCGCGCGTGCTCCAAAAAGCGTCCGACGATGGAGCGGACATGCACGTTCTCGGTCTTGCCTGGAACACCGGGCTTGAGGCACGAGATGCCGCGGATGATCATGTCTACGCGGACTCCAGCGCACGATGCCTCGGCGATCTTGTCGATGACCTCGCGGTCGGTCAGCGAGTTGAGCTTAAAGAACACGCGGGCGGGCTCGCCAGCGAGGGCGCGCTGGATCTCGCGATCCAGGCCGCGCATGATGAGCGGCTTGAGGCCGACCGGCGCTACGCCCAGGAAGCGGTAGTCGCCGCGCAGGTTGCCCAGCGACAGATTGCGGAAGAACAGGTTGGCGTCTTCACCGATGCCGGGATGGGCTGTCATGAGCATAAAGTCGCTGTAGAGTTTGGCCGTCTTCTCGTTAAAGTTGCCGGTGCCCAAAAGCGTGAGGCGCGTTAGCGCCATGCCCTCGCGATAGGTGAGCTGGCAGATCTTTGAGTGGCATTTAAAGCCCTCGGAACCATAGATGACGGTGCAGCCGGCCTCTTCCAGGCGCTCGGCCCACTCGATGTTGTTCTGCTCGTCAAAGCGGGCACGAAGTTCCATGAGCACCGTGACCTCTTTGCCGTTCTCGGCAGCATCGATCAGCGACTCGCACAGGCGGCTCTGCTTGGCCACGCGGTAGAGCGTGATGCGCAGCGAGATGCACTCGGGGTCGTAGGCGGCCTCGTGCACCAGATCCAGGAAGGGGTTCATGGCCTCGTAGGGATAAAAGAGCAGCTTGTCGTGCTGCAGCACCTGCTCGCGGATGGAGCGGGTCATGTCGATGGTGGGATTGGGCTGCGGCCTAAACGGCGTAAAGAGCAGCTCGTTGCGCAGGTGCTCGGGAATCTTGCCCTCAATGCCAAAGACGTAGCCCAGGTCGAGCGGGATATCGCAGGTAAAGACAGAGCGGCGCGAAAGCTCGAGCGCCTTGCGGATGGTCTTGAGCGTTGCCTTCTCGAGCGACCCCGAGACCGCGAGCACTACCGGCTGCAGACGCAGGCGCTTCTTGAGGATGCGCTTCATGTGCTGGCGGTAGTCCTCTTCCTCTTCGACGCCCTCGCCGTCCGGATCGATGTCGGCGTTGCGGGTGACGCGGATCAGCGCACGATCCAGCGGCTTATAGGAGCCAAAGCAGCTGTCCAGGCAGGCGAGGATGACGTCCTCGAGCAAGATGTAGGAGTAGGTGCCGGTGGGCGAGGGAATCTCGACCACGCGGTTCATCGAGGCGGGAATCTCGATAAGGCCCAGCAGGCTCTCCTCGTCGGTGGCGCCGTCCAGACCACAGGCCAGATAGAGCGCGCCATTGCGTAGGTTGGGGAAGGGGTGGCGAGGATCGATGACCAGCGGCGAGATGACCGGCGACACGTAGGCCTGGAAGTAGCGGGTTACAAAGGTGCGCTCCTCGAGCGTAAGCGAATCGATGCGGGCGCGGTGAACGCCCAAGGTGTCGAGCTTGCCCTCGATGCTCTTAAAGATGGACTCCCAACGGGTAAGGAGCCCGGGCATTTCGGCCATGACAGCATCGACCTGTTCGGAGGCGGTCATATTGCTCTTGTTGTCGACAGGTTGCTTTTTGAGCTCTGCCAGATCGGACAGGCCGCCCACGCGCACCATGAGAAACTCGTCGAGGTTAGACTCGAAAATCGACACGAACTTTAGACGCTCGAACAGCGGAACGGTCTCATCGAAGGCTTCGTCAAGCACACGGTTGTCAAAGCGTAGCCAGCTGAGCTCTCGGTTCTGCGTGTACGAGAAGTCGCGAGGCGGTTTGCGCAGCTTTGCGGCGGCTTGCTTTTTTTCGATTTTGCTCGGCATATGCATCTGTCCGTTCAGTCCCCGCAGGGGACGGTAGCCTAACCCTATTCACTATTGTCTCAATTTAGTCGACTTGTGGCACGGACGTATTGTGCGAACGGTATCTTTACCTACTTCTTACGCTGACAAGTCATAGGACTGACGCCCTGCTCGTCTGCAAGCGGTCTATATCCTCACTCAACTGGTACGTAAGTGTGAATAAGAATGATGGATAGCTGAATATCATTGAATGCAGGCGGAAACGTAAACAAACATCATTTATATACATAAAACCGATTTAGCTATGCAATTATGAATCAAAAGTTTAGAGATGCAATTGCAAATAGTTTTTAGGAAAAAAGAGCGTTTACCTTTGAAAAGTTACTTTAGAACGCCGAAGTACATTATGGGGGAATCTCATGCGATATACCGTTCATCGCACTTTGCTGACCGTTCGGGGGCGAGGTGGAATTGCGGGTGGTTTTTGGATATAACTAGAGCTGTCAGCAAGCAGCGTCCCATACGGAGGGGCGCTGATACATTCGGCCAGTAAGGCCCGAAAGAAAGGTAGGAGGCCATGACGAAAGGTCTGCACGTGCCTTCCGAGATCGGCAAGCTCAGGAAGGTCTGCCTGCACCGTCCCGGCGACGAGCTCCTCAACCTGCCGCCCGACGAGCTCGAGCGACTCCTGTTCGACGACGTCCCGTTCCTGGAGGTCGCGCAGCAGGAGCACGACACCTTCGCCCAGATCCTGAGGGACCAGGGCGTCGAGGTCCTCTATCTCGAGAACCTCGTCGCCGAGGTGTTCGACCAGGTCCCCGGCGCCCGCGCCGAGTTCACCGACCAGTACATCGCCGAGGCCGGCATCCGCGGCCAGCACATGCCGCAGATCGTCCGCGAGAAGCTGGACTCCATCGAGGACAACCTCGAGTTCGTCAAGAAGACCATGGCCGGCATGACCAAGGCCGAGATCGACCTGCCCCTCACGGCGTCCACGACCCTCGACTCCCTGGTCAACTCCGAGTCCGAGTCCGACCTGATCATCGACCCGATGCCCAACCTCTACTTCACCCGCGACCCGTTCGCGGTCGTCGGCGAGGGCGTCAACCTCAACCGCATGTACTCGGTCACCCGCAACCGCGAGACCCTGTACGGCAAGTACGTCTTCAAGTACCACCCCGACTACAAGGACGTCTCCCTGTACTTCCGCCGCGACTGCCAGTTCCACACCGAGGGCGGCGACGTGCTGAACATCAACGAGAAGACCCTCGCCGTCGGCATCTCCCAGCGCACCCAGGCCGCCGCTATCGACGTCATGGCCCAGAACATCTTCTGGAACTCCGACTCCAAGGTCGAGCGCATCCTGGCCTTCGACATCCCGGTCTCGCGCGCCTTCATGCACCTCGACACGGTCTTCACCCAGATCGACGTCGATAAGTTCACGATCCACCCCGCCATCATGGGCACCCTGCGCGTCTACGAGCTGACCGCCGGCAAGAACCCGGGCGACGTGAACATCCGCCTGATCGAGGACACCCTCGAGCACGTCCTGGAGGACGCCACCGGCGTCGACCAGGTCAAGCTGATCCCCTGCGGCGGCGGCGACCCGATCGCGGCCTCCCGCGAGCAGTGGAACGACGGCTCCAACACCCTGTGCGTCGAGCCCGGCAAGATCTGCGTCTACGCCCGCAACACCGTCACCAACGACGTGCTGTACAAGGAGGGCCTGGACCTTCTCGTCGTGCCCTCCGCCGAGCTCTCCCGCGGCCGCGGCGGCCCGCGCTGCATGAGCATGCCCTTCTGGCGCGAGGACCTCTAAGGTCTTCAAGGACCCGTACAGGTCATAATACATACATCTAGCTGCCATTAGATGTCTCCCATTGGGGCGGTGCGGGTTTTCGCACCGCCCCAATCTTGTATGAGGAACGTCAACACGATTGGATGACTGCTTTTGTAAGGAGCTTGGCCATGGACATCAAGACGATTGGCGTTGAGGAATGGCTCAACGTTTGGGAGAAGAGCGCCACGTGGGACATCGCCCAGTCGACGATCTCGTCGCTCACCATGGGCGAGCTGCGCGCGCTCGATGAACAGGACGGCGCCACGTTCTACGAGCGCCTGGACCGCGAGAAGATGAACTACGGCTGGATCGAGGGCTCGCCGGAGTTTAAGGCCGAGGTTGCCAAGCTGTATCGTCGGGAGGTCAATCCCGATCACATTCTGCAGACCAATGGCTGCACGGGCGCTAACCTCAACGCCATCATGGCTGTGGTCGAGCCCGGCGACCATGTTATCGCCGAGTGGCCCACCTACGCGCCGCTCTACGAGATTCCGCGCACGCTGGGCGCCGAGGTCGAGTATTGGGAGCTTCGCGAGGAACTCGGCTGGAAGCCCGATATCGAGGAACTCAAGCGCTTGGTGCGTCCCAACACCAAGCTTATCTGCATAAACAACGCATCTAACCCCATCGGTACGGTGCTCGATGCCGATATGCTCGGCCAGATTGCCGAGATCGCCCGCTCGGTGGGCGCCTACGTGCTGTGCGACGAGGTATATCTGCCGCTCGAAAACACTGAGTCCTTTATGTCGATGGTCGACGTGTACGAGAGGGCCATTGTCACCAACTCGTTGTCGAAGACCTATTCGACACCTGCGGCCCGCGTGGGCTGGGTCCTGGCCGACAAAGAGGTGTCCAACCGCATCCGTACCTATCGCGATTACACCATGATCTGCGGCGGCGTGTTCAACGATGCTCTGGCGACCTATGTGCTTGAGCACAAGGATAAGATTCTCGAGCGCAATCGCAAGATCGTGTTTGGCAACCGCGATATCGCGCAGGCTTGGATCGATACGCAGCATCGCGTTTCCTGGACGGCCCCGCAGGGCGTGTCCACCTCGTTTATCCAGCTGGATATTCCCGAGGATGACGAGGAGTTCTGCAGGCGCCTGCTGTCCGAGAGGGGAGTGCTGCTGGTCCCCGGTAGCCGTTTTGAGCTTCCCTGCGGCGCACGCCTGGGCTACTGCGCGAGCGAGGACGTTCTGCGCGAGGGCCTGAGGCTTTTGGGCGAGGCACTGGCGGAGTTCGATCGCTAGGATTCCGATGGTCTTCGGGGGCCTTATCCAAATTAGCCGAAGATAATCGAAAACGGACCCGTTTCCCTAGGGGAAGCGGGTCCGTTTTTCTATACCGAGAAGTCAAGTTGTTACAAATGGGGCCGTAAAGCGAGGCGGTATCCGCTGGGCCTTATACTGAGTTTCCGGTGAACGGTATCAAGCGTCTGGTAAACGGTAATTTATTTATCAGAAATGAATAGGACAAACTTTTTTCTGAATAAAAATGAAAATGGTTGAGACGCGGTGTGAACCGCTAATTCTATTCATAGCTTTATTGGAAATATGCAATTTGAGGATGGTTTAACAAAGTTTAGTTCCATTTGATTTTAGGATTAAAACGCGTTTAAGCACGTAAATACGCTTTATTAAGATGAAGTGTGCCATGCGTGAAGTATATGTGTATGCCGTTCACCCCCTATAAAAAACCGTTCGGGGGCAAGGTGGAAGTATGAGCTGATTTTGGATATAAATATGTCGTCAGCAATAACGCCTCACACGGAGGGGCGCTAACGAATCGGCCCTGACAAGGGCCCGAAAGAAAGGTAGGAGGCCATGACGAAAGGTCTGCACGTGCCTTCCGAGATCGGCAAGCTCAGGAAGGTCTGCCTGCACCGTCCCGGCGACGAGCTCCTCAACCTGCCGCCCGACGAGCTCGAGCGACTCCTGTTCGACGACGTCCCGTTCCTGGAGGTCGCGCAGCAGGAGCACGACACCTTCGCCCAGATCCTGAGGGACCAGGGCGTCGAGGTCCTCTATCTCGAGAACCTCGTCGCCGAGGTGTTCGACCAGGTCCCCGGCGCCCGCGCCGAGTTCACCGACCAGTACATCGCCGAGGCCGGCATCCGCGGCCAGCACATGCCGCAGATCGTCCGCGAGAAGCTGGACTCCATCGAGGACAACCTCGAGTTCGTCAAGAAGACCATGGCCGGCATGACCAAGGCCGAGATCGACCTGCCCCTCACGGCGTCCACGACCCTCGACTCCCTGGTCAACTCCGAGTCCGAGTCCGACCTGATCATCGACCCGATGCCCAACCTCTACTTCACCCGCGACCCGTTCGCGGTCGTCGGCGAGGGCGTCAACCTCAACCGCATGTACTCGGTCACCCGCAACCGCGAGACCCTGTACGGCAAGTACGTCTTCAAGTACCACCCCGACTACAAGGACGTCTCCCTGTACTTCCGCCGCGACTGCCAGTTCCACACCGAGGGCGGCGACGTGCTGAACATCAACGAGAAGACCCTCGCCGTCGGCATCTCCCAGCGCACCCAGGCCGCCGCTATCGACGTCATGGCCCAGAACATCTTCTGGAACTCCGACTCCAAGGTCGAGCGCATCCTGGCCTTCGACATCCCGGTCTCGCGCGCCTTCATGCACCTCGACACGGTCTTCACCCAGATCGACGTCGATAAGTTCACGATCCACCCCGCCATCATGGGCACCCTGCGCGTCTACGAGCTGACCGCCGGCAAGAACCCGGGCGACGTGAACATCCGCCTGATCGAGGACACCCTCGAGCACGTCCTGGAGGACGCCACCGGCGTCGACCAGGTCAAGCTGATCCCCTGCGGCGGCGGCGACCCGATCGCGGCCTCCCGCGAGCAGTGGAACGACGGCTCCAACACCCTGTGCGTCGAGCCCGGCAAGATCTGCGTCTACGCCCGCAACACCGTCACCAACGACGTGCTGTACAAGGAGGGCCTGGACCTTCTCGTCGTGCCCTCCGCCGAGCTCTCCCGCGGCCGCGGCGGCCCGCGCTGCATGAGCATGCCCTTCTGGCGCGAGGACCTCTAAGTCTTTCCGTTTCCGGTGCGGTCCCCCTACAACCGCACCGGCTTCGCCCGTTAAACGGGCACCACTAATACTTACGTAATTCATTTCTTCGAAAGGAATCAAACCATGGGTGTTAACCTTTCCGGCCGTAGCTTCCTCAAGCTTCTCGACCTCACCACCGAGGAGATCGAGTACCTGCTCAAGCTCTCCAAGAACTTCAAGGATATGAAGCGCGCTGGCGTTCCGCACCGCTATCTCGAGGGCAAGAACATCGTTCTGCTCTTCCAGAAGACCTCTACTCGTACCCGCTGCGCCTTCGAGGTCGGCGGCATGGATCTGGGCATGGGCGTCACCTACCTCGATCCGGGTTCGTCGCAGATGGGCAAGAAGGAGTCCATCGAGGACACTGCCCGCGTTCTCGGCCGCATGTATGACGGCATCGAGTTCCGTGGCTTTGCCCAGGACGACGTCGAGGAGCTCGCTGCTAAGTCCGGCGTGCCCGTGTGGAACGGCCTGACCACCGAGTGGCACCCCACCCAGATGCTCGCCGACATCCTGACCGTCCAGGAGAACTTCAACTACGACATCAAGGGCAAGACCCTCGTCTTCATGGGCGACTGCAAGAACAATGTCGCTCGCTCCCTCATGGTCGTCTGCTCCAAGCTCGGCATGAACTTCGTGGCCTGCGGCCCCGAGGAGTGCATGCCCGCTGACGACGTCATCGAGGCCTGCAAGCCCATCGCCGAGGCTAACGGCTGCACCATCAAGCTGACCACCGACGTCAAGGACGGCGTCACCGGTGCCGACGTTATCTACACCGACGTGTGGGTCTCCATGGGCGAGCCCGACGAGGTCTGGGCCGAGCGCATCGCTCAGCTCACCCCGTATCGTGTCACCTCCGAGGTCATGGCTATGGCCAACCCGGGTGCCATCTTCCTGCACTGCCTGCCCAGCTTCCACGACACCAACACCACCATTGGCGCCGAGAAGTGCGAGCAGTTCGGCATCACCGAGCAGGAGGTCACCGACGAGGTCTTCGAGAGCCCCGCTTCCAAGGTCTTCGACGAGGCCGAGAACCGCATGCACACCATCAAGGCTGTCATGTACGCCACGCTCAAGTAAGAGCATCTAGCATCTCGCTCGGGGTGTATTGCTGCACACCCCGAGCGGTTTTATCTGGTAATAATCTCGCATCAAGCGGCAGGCACGGCACGGAAGAGCCGCTTCTGGCGAGATCAGTAAATGATTTATGAAGGGGGGATGAGAACTATGACTGAGACCGCTAAGAAAAAGCGCGGTATGCCTTCATCGTTCACCATTCTTCTTGCTCTGCTGGCAATTGTCGCAGTGATTACCGTTATCGTCTCCGGCACGTCCGGCGGCGCGGTTACTGCCGCCCGTCTGAGCGATTTCTGCACCGCCCCGATTAAGGGCTTCGCTGACGCTCTGCCCGTCTGCCTCTTCGTTATGATCCTGGGCGGCTTCCTCGGTATGATGACCGAGACCGGCGCCCTGGACAACGGCATCGCCGTTCTGGTGCAGAAGCTTAAGGGCAACGAGATTATGCTCATTCCCGTGCTGATGCTCATCTTCTCCCTCGGTGGTACCACCTATGGTATGTGCGAGGAGACCGTTCCCTTCTACGCCCTGCTCGCCGCTACCATGATGGCCGCTGGCTTCGACCCCATGGTCGGTGCCGCTACCGTCCTGCTCGGCGCTGGCTGCGGCTGCCTGGGCTCCACGGTTAACCCGTTCGCCGTCGGCGCTGCCGTCGACGCTCTGACCGGCGTTGGCATTGAGGTCAACCAGTCCATCATCATCGGCCTCGGTGCCGTCCTGTGGATTGTCACTACCGCTATGTCCATCTTCTTCGTGATGAGCTACGCCAAGAAGGTCAAGGCTGACAAGGGTTCCACCATCCTGTCGATGCAGGAGCTCAAGGACGCCGAAGAGGCTCACGGCAAGGCTGCTTCCGAGGTCCACAAGGAGGTCAAGCTCACCGGTCGTCAGAAGGGTGTTCTGATTGCCTTCGCCTTCACCTTCGTCGTCATGATCGTCGGCTTCATTCCGCTGGCCGACCTCAACGAGGGCGTCGCTAACTTCTTCGACGCTGGCGCTGTCTACGACGCCGACGGTAACGCCGTCGTCCAGGGCTGGTCTGCCCTGATCACCGGCCTGCCCATTGGCCAGTGGTACTTCGACGAGGCTTCCACCTGGTTCTTCCTTATGGCCGTCCTGATCGGTATCATCGGTGGCCTGTCCGAGAAGCAGATCGTTAACACCTTTATCACCGGCGCTGCCGACATGATGTCCGTTGTTCTCGTCATCGCCCTCGCCCGTGGTATCTCCGTCCTCATGGCTAACACCGGCCTCGATGTCTTCGTCCTCGACGCTGCCGCCAATGCCCTGGCTGGCCTGTCCGGCGTGATCTTCGCTCCCATGAGCTTCCTGGTCTACTTCGGCCTGTCCTTCCTGATCCCCTCGACCTCCGGTATGGCCACCGTCTCCATGCCCATCATGGGACCGCTGGCTGTTAAGCTCGGCTTCTCGCCCGAGGTCATGGTCATGATCTTCTCCGCTGCCATCGGTGTCGTGAACCTGTTCACCCCGACCTCCGGCGCCATCATGGGCGGTCTCGCCCTGGCCAAGATCGAGTGGACGACCTGGCTCAAGTTTGCCCTTAAGCTCATCGTCGCTCTCTCCGTCGTCTGCGCCGTCATCCTGACCGTCGCCTGCGTGCTGATCTAAGTACCCAACGGGTACCCCACGGAAACCTTGACGATCCTGTAAAGGATCACCTGGTCATCGTCTGTCCGGTGGGGTCAACCCACCGGTAGACTCCTACCTTTAGCCCCCTCCCGTTCCGTGCGCGGGAGGGGGCGCACTTATGTTGCGCGGTTCTACGAACCGCGCAACCAGTCGACGCTGCGCGCCGCCCAGGACGACAATTTGTCATTCAAAAGGCAAGGCATGACCAAAAGGTCTATGCCTCGCCTTTTTCATGCCAACTTGTACGTCCTGGACGGCGCTCGCTGTCCGTCCTCTGCCTGCGGCGCTTTCCATTGTTGGTGCAGAGGGCGCTTTGCCTACTCTGGCGGGCTTTCGCTGGCTTATGCTCAACCTGCGACGTTTCCATTATTGATACAAAGGCCAGGTTTGTTTGAACCAAAAAGGGGAAGTTGCGGTGGAATAGTTCCTGTTTGGCCGTCTTGAGGGGTTAAACGGGAACTATTCCACCGCAACTTATCGATGGCGTGTTTGGTTGGTGCCAGTTGATTGCTTGGGCGTTGGGGAGGGTCTGCTCCGTTATAATCGCCTAGAACATTAAATGGAAACGGGACGGGAGCCATATATGCGCCAGGGTTTCGACAACGCGAAGTATATCGAGCTGCAGGCTGCTCACATTAAGGAGCGCATCTCGCAGTTTGGTGGCAAGCTCTATTTGGAGTTTGGCGGTAAGCTGTTCGATGACTATCATGCGAGCCGCGTGCTGCCGGGTTTTGAACCGGACAGCAAGTTCCGCATGCTCAAGAGCATCGCCGACGATGTCGAGGTTATCATCGCGATCAACGCAAACCACATCGAGAAAAACAAGGCTCGTGGTGACCTCGGCATTACCTATGACGAGGATGTGCTGCGCCTGGTTGACCTGTTCCGCGGCAACGGCTTTGCTGTCGCGGCTGTGGTCATCACCCAGTACGCCGGCCAGCCTGCTGCCGATGTGTTCCGCAACCGCCTGAACGCGCTCGGTATTCCCGCCAAGCTGCACTATCCCATCGAGGGGTATCCGCACGATGTCGATCTGATCGTGTCCGACGATGGCTACGGCAAGAACGAGTTTGTCGAGACCACCCGACCGCTCGTCGTGGTCACTGCCCCCGGTCCTGGCTCGGGCAAGCTTGCCACCTGCCTGTCTCAGCTCTATCACGAGCACAAGCATGGCACGGCCGCCGGCTATGCTAAATTCGAGACCTTCCCGGTCTGGAATCTTCCTCTGACGCATCCGGTCAATATTGCCTACGAGGCTGCCACGGCAGACCTCGACGATGCCAACATCATCGATTCCTTCCACCTTGAGGCCTACAACAAGACCACGGTCAACTACAACCGAGACGTCGAGGCCTTCCCGGTGGTCCGTGCCCTGATGGAAAAGATTCTGGGCAAGAGCCCCTACCAGAGCCCCACGGACATGGGTGTCAATATGGTCGGCTTTGCCATCACCGATGACGATGCCTGCCGCGACGCTTCCAAGATGGAGATCGTCCGCCGCTACTTTACCGCGGTCGAAAATGTGCGCCGTACCGGCGTGGGCGATGAGCAAGTCGACCGTCTCAAGATTATTATGAAGAAGGCCGGCATCGATAAGAACTACTCGCCGGCGCGCTCGGCCGCCCTTACCAGGGAGCAGCTGACGGGTGGTCCCGTGGGTGCCATGGTCATGCCCGATGGCTCCGTGGTGACCGGTAAGACCTCCACGCGCCTGGGCGCCGCAAGTTCGCTCATCATGAATGCGCTTAAACATGTTTCGGGCGTCGACCTTGAGCTCGAGGTCATCAGCGACGAGGCAATCGAGCCCATCAGCAAGCTCAAGACGCATTTCCTGGGTAGCAAAAACCCGCGCCTCCACACCGACGAGACGCTTATGGCGCTGTCGATCACCTCTGCCACGAGCGAGACTGCTGCTCGTGTTCTTTCTGGCCTGGAGCAGCTGCGCGGTTGCGATGCCTTCTTTAGCGTGATTATCTCGCCGACGGACGAGACGGTGTTGCGCAAGCTGGGCATCAACGTGTGCTGCGAGCCCAAGTTCGAGCGCCGTGGGTTCTTCCATCGATAAGTTTGAAGTACCGCGGTAATTGCATTGCATTTTAGCCGTATCGGGTTAGCGCCCGGTACGGCTTTTTGATCAATTAAGCATCTATTTCGGCGAAAAATAGCCGTTTACCTGCCTGGAAACGATTTGAGCGGTATAAAATAACCGTAACTGTTTCATCCTTAGCGGGATGCCGCATGATGGATATTACCTGCCATCGTGAGGTGTGTCGGTCGTGCACGGCGCGCTGGATGCTCGTGCTCGGTTAGAGGAGGCTGCCATGGCGGGCAAGGGTCGTGCGAGTGTCAATGATATGAAGCGTGTCGAAGTGCTGGTGTTGATGGAGATCGCCCAGCAATCCGAAAGTGGCGGGACATATGGTTTCTCGCGCAAAACGCTTGCGGAGCACGTCGGGGTGTCTCCGTATCGAGCCCGTGCCGCAATTGAACGTTTGGATTCTGATGGCTTGATCGAGGTCGTTTCGCGATATAGCGAGGATGGCGGCCAGCTTGCAAATGGTATTTGCCTTACCGAGCGCGGTGCGTGGTATCTGAAAGGCATCCGCGCGGGTATGCTCGTTCGGGATATGCTAAGGGACGAGCTTGCCGATCGGTAGCGATCTGCCGCCTAAGTTGTTGTGACGCCGCTCAGGTTCCGGGCGGCGTTTTGTTTCAAGATTGAGAAATGCAATCGCACGCGAGAAAAATTGCGAACGGTCCGCGGCGCGAGTATTACAATGAAGACCCGTAAGATGTGGATAAACAACTTCTACGGGAAGCGCAGGTAACTCAATATGACCAAGCATGTGTTCGTAACCGGTGGCGTGGTTTCGTCCCTGGGCAAGGGTATCACCGCGGCCTCGCTGGGCCGTCTGCTCAAGTCGCGTGGCTACAAAGTAACGATGCAGAAGGCCGACCCGTATTTGAACGTCGACCCCGGTACCATGAGCCCATTCCAGCATGGTGAGGTCTTCGTTACCGAGGATGGTTACGAGTCCGACCTGGATCTGGGTCATTACGAGCGCTTTATTGATGAGAACCTGACCCGCGATTCCAACTTTACGACCGGCGCCATCTATAAGAGCTTGATCGCCCGCGAGCGTCGCGGCGACTTTTTGGGCGGTACCGTGCAGGTGATTCCTCACGTCACCAATGCCATTAAGGACAAGTTCCGCCGCATCGAGGAGCAGACCGGCTCCGATGTAGTCATCACCGAGCTGGGCGGCACGATCGGCGACATCGAGTCCCAACCGTTTGTCGAGGCCATCCGTCAGTACCGCAAGGAGGCCGGCCCCGAGAACGTCTGCTACATCCACGTGTCGCTCGTTCCCTATATCGCCGCCGCCCACGAGGTCAAGACCAAGCCCACGCAGCATTCCGTCAAGGAGCTCCGCAGCTTTGGCATCCAGCCCGATATTATCGTGCTGCGCTCCGACCACCATATCGATGACGCTATCCGCGGAAAGATCGCAAGCTTCTGCGACGTCGACACCGATTGTGTCTTTACCAACGAGGACTGCGCGAGCATTTACGATGTTCCGCAGCTGCTTGCCGAGCAGGACTTTGACCTGCGCATTTGCGAGCGCCTGGGTCTGGACCCGCGTGAGCGCGACATGAGCGAGTGGAATGAGTTCCTGCGCAAACAGAATCACGCCAACCATCACGCCGACAAGGTGAAGATCGCCGTCGTGGGCAAGTACACGCAGCTGCCCGATGCGTACCTGTCGGTTATCGAGGCCCTGCACCATGCGGGCGTCTTCTACGATCGCCATGTGGACGTCCAGCTGGTCGACGGCGAGAGCCTCGACGAGCAGAATGTCTCCGAGGTTCTGGGCGACGCCTCGGGCATCCTGGTCCCCGGCGGCTTTGGCAAGCGCGCCCTGGAGGGCAAGATCCTCGCGGCCGAGTTTGCCCGTGAGCACAAGATTCCGTATCTGGGCATTTGCCTGGGTATGCAGGTGGCCGTGTGCGAGTTCGCCCGCAACGTCGTCGGCCTTGCCGGCGCCAGCTCCTCCGAGTTCGATCCGGACGGCCCGTTTAGCGTCATCGATCTGATGAGCTCGCAGGAGGACGTGACCGAGAAGGGCGGCACCATGCGCCTGGGCGCCTATCCGTGCAAGCTCGCCGCCGATACCCTTGCTCGCGAGGCATATGGCGAGGAGCTCGTCTACGAGCGTCACCGTCATCGCTTTGAGTTCAACAACGCCTTCCGTGACCAGCTCGAGGACGCCGGCTTGGTTATCTCGGGTCTGTCGCCCGACGAGCGCCTGGTCGAGATGGTCGAGCTGCCGCGCGACGTGCATCCGTGGTATGTGGCAACCCAGGCTCATCCCGAGTTCAAGAGCCGCCCGACCAACCCGCAGCCGCTGTTCCGCGAGTTCGTGCGCGCTTCGATCGGCCAGCACGAGGGTGTCGACCGTCTGCAGGTGACGCCCATGAACCTCGCTACGGACTAAGGGTGCCGGCGAATAAGGAACATACCGAAGCTACTCCCTCGTCGCTCGCCGTGGCGGCGGGGGAGTATCTCGATTACCTCGCGGTCGAGCGGGGTTTGGCGCGCAACACGATTGCGGCCTATCGTCGTGACCTGACGACGTACTGCGCCTATCTGGAGCGGGCGGGTATTGTGTCTTTTGAAGAGGTGACCCGTCAGGTCGTGGAGGGCTTTGTTGCCGACCGTCGCGATGGGGGCCATTCCGATGCCTCGGTGGAGCGTGCGCTTGCGGCCGTGAAGGGCCTGCATGCCTTTTTGGTGCGCGATGGGGCTGTGGCCCAAAATCCAACGGCGGCGTTGCGCCTGCCTAAAAAGGCTGAGCGTTTGCCGGAGTATCTATCGGTGGAGGATGTCTCGGCGCTGCTCGATCAAGACTTCCCCGAGGGCGAGATGGGACTGCGCGATCATGCCATCTTGGAAGTGCTTTACGGTTGTGGTTTGCGCGTGAGTGAGCTGGTTGGGCTCGATGTGGGCGATATCCATATCGATGACGGGTTTGTCCTGGTGCGCGGTAAGGGCTCCAAGGAGCGTCTGGCCCCGTTGGTGGGAAGCGCGGCGCGTGCCCTGACACACTATATAGGTGATGGGCGCACTCTCCTGGCCGCCCATGCTCACGGGACGGAGACCTCGGCGGTCTTTTTAAATAAGAACGGACGTCGCCTGTCGCGCCAGAGCATCCATGCCATCTGTGAGCGCTACGGGCGCCAGGTGGGGCTGGTGGGACTCCATCCCCACACGCTGCGTCACTCCTTTGCTACCCATATGCTTGCGGGCGGCGCAGACCTCCGTGTGCTACAGGAGATCTTGGGACATGCCGATATATCGACCACGCAGGTCTACACGCATGTCGATCGTACGCAACTGACCGAGGTCTATCTGGCGGCGCACCCGCTGGCGCATCGTTAACTCATCGCTGACCTGCAAATTTATAGGTATTTGGGGACGGGCCCCAGATTGCCACGGCGTGCTTTTGCGCGCGCATGGGCAATCTGGGGCCCGTCCCATTTTTCGCCACTTGGCATCGCGGTGGTGGGCCGCACGTGCCTTGGGTGGGGGAGTTTAGGGGCGATGTGAACGGCATGTAAAGGGACGTAAAAATCGCCTCAAGGTCAACTTGAAGGTTGAGGTTGAAAGGCGGGGTGCTACAGGTGGCATCCCGCCTTTGCTCTAAACACAACATATTGTGTTTTCGAACATATGCTCGGGGGTGTTTTGCAACATATAGGGGGTGGAGCTGTCTCTTATACACATCTCCGAGCCCAC
>USPC01000018.1 GCA_900556605.1 uncultured Collinsella sp.
TACGAGATAGGAGTCCGTCTCGTGGGCTCGGAGATGTGTATAAGAGACAGGCACGGATTCGATGACGGGTGCGGGCTCCAGCGTCGCTTCCGGCTTGATCATGGAATCTGCGGGTTCCTCGGTGACGGGCGCGTCTACAGCTGCGGTTTCAACCTCAACCTGCGTCGCGTTCTCGTTCTCGACGCTCGACTTTGCCTCGATGGGCGTGGATGCCATGGTGGTGATGCCGGCGTTGGCGTTCTCGGGGTCATAGACGACCGTGAGCGAGATGGCGGGCTGCGGCGTCTCGGGCTCCGGCGTCGACTCGGTAGCGTCTTGATCGTCGGGCTCGTCGGGCTGATCGTCCTCGGCCTCGTCGCCAAAGACATCGCTGTTTTGGAACGCAGGCGTTTCGGGCTGGTCAGCGGCTTCTTCGGTTGTCGACTTGGGAGCTTCGTTGAGCTCCGCAGTGGCTTCCTGCTCGGATATGACTTCGGGATCGGTCGTGGCGGTGATTTCGGTTTCGGCTTCTGCCGTTACCTCAATAGCGACTTCGATCTCTGCCTCGGGCTCGGGCTCCGGAGCGACTTCGGCCACGGGCTCGGGCTCGGCGCGCTTAACGTGCTTGGGGCGCACGGCCTTGAGGTCCTTCTCGCCGCGCTTTTTCTTTTTGTAGGACTGCTTGGCACCCTTGGCAGCCTTGGGCTTGTCCTCGCCCTTGGCAAGGGCGGCATCCCAGGCCTCGTTGGCGATGACCGTGGCATACAGGCGACCGCCCTTAAAGACGGTCAGCCTTATGCAGTCGTCGAGCTCCTCGAGCAGCTCGCGCGTGGACTCGAAGCCCAGGTCATAAGCGGCCATGTCGCCAGCAGCGAGCGCCTCCTCGACCTGCGTCATAAATGTTTGCTTGCCGCATCCGATTGCATCACGCAGCAGGCGATACAGAAAGATGTGGTTGCCCAGCGATAGCGTGGGCTTAACTATTGTCTTGCTCATGGCAAATCTCCTCTTTACACACCAAAGCATCTTACCATCGCGCGGGGCTTGCTACCTCGGCGCCCAAGGCAAACGGGCGCGACCGTTGCCGGTTCGCGCCCGTTATACAGGTCGATTATCTATGAGAGACAAACGTGCTTAGTTGCCCGATGCCGTGCCTTGGCTCGAGCTGTCAGATGCCGTGCCGGACGCGGTTCCGCTCGAGCTGTTCGAGCTGTTGGTGTTGCTGTTGTCGGTGGAGCTCGTGCCCGATGTATTGCCGCTCGTCTGGTCGCCCGTGCTCGGTTGAGAGCCGTCAGTCGTTTGGCTTGGGTCGGTTGTGCCGGATTGCGTACCGCTGTTGGTCACAGAAGAATCGGCGCCCTGCGATTGATCGGGGGTGTTCGATGACGAGTCGGTGGATGCCGAGGTGCCCTGAGGGTCGTCCTGCTGGCTTTGCGATTGACCGGAGCTATCCGCGTCGTGTTCGGCCGTGCGCGACGACAGAATCGGCTCGGGGCGCTCGCCCAGACCCTCACCGGCGGTGGTGATAAGGATGGCACCGGCGCAGGCGATGACCGCGACGATGGCGATGGCGATTGAGAAGACGATGACCTTCTTTTGCGTCTGGCTGCGCTCTGCCGCCGCCTTGGCGCGCAGGCTGTCGGGAGCGACGCGCGCCGTGGTCGCGCGCCCCGCAATCTGGCGCATCTCCTGCGTAGTCGCGGCGCCGCCCAGGTGCTCCTCGGCATTAAATTCAACGGGCTCATAGGCACCGGCGGGGTAGTCGACGGCGGCGTGCGTACCTTTGAGGGCTTCGGCGCTGGCAGAGATAAAGTGGCGGTAGACCTGCGAGGACACAACGGTGATGACCGAGCTCACAGCGGCACCGATCACCGATCCGGCGATACCAATCTTGGAAGCAAGCGCGACGCTCGTGGCGGCAGCCGCGGCGCCGGCGATGATCTGGGGAATGGAAATGTCGTCGAACAGGCCCTTTTTGGGCGCGATGGCCATGGTCTGTCCGATGGAATGGTTCTCGTGCACGCCGTTGTTGAGCGATGCCGGCGTCATGACGCGCGTGCGTGGCGCGTCGGTGTACTTGGTTGTCATACGGGGTCCTCCCGGTGTAAATCTGCTTCGTTTCGTGTAGCCATCAGGGTACCCACCAGATGTGAATCGTACGTGACATTTAACAGATACCATCAACTCATCAATAGCTCATCAAGTTGGTGGGATGCGGTTACAGTCGGCGGTTGAACTACAATAGGGCTTGCTAATTGTTGTGAATGGCGTTTACGCACGGGAGCATTCTTATGAATCTTCACCTTTCTCAGTCTGATGGCTTTTTGCGTGTGGCGGCGGCGTCGCCGCAGATTCGCGTTGCCGATGTCGAGGGCAATGCCGAGGTTGCGTTGGCAGCTGTTCGCGAGGCTGCCGAGCGCGGCGTTCGCGCGCTGGTGCTGCCCGAGCTTAACTTGTGCGGCTATACCGCGGCCGATCTGTTCCATAACCGCACGCTGCTGCATGCCTGTGAGGCGGCACTTGTGCACATCCTCGATGAAACCCGTGGGTTGCCGGTCGTCTTTACCGTTGGCTTGCCCGTTGCGGTTGCCGAGAATATCTACAACTGTGCCGCCGTGTGCTGCGCGGGCGAGCTTTTGGGCCTCACGGCCAAGAAGTATCTGCCCAACTATGGCGAGTTCTATGAGCGTCGCTGGTTTGCTCCGTCGCCTGCGGATCCCGTGTGGGTTGAATTTGCCGGTCAGGGTCCGGTTCCGCTGGGTTCGGGGCTTGTCTACCGCTGCTGTGATGAGGGTGCCGAGGATATGGTGCTGGGCGTTGAAGTCTGCGAGGACCTGTGGGTGCCGGCGCCGCCTTCGACCGAGATGGCGCTTGCCGGTGCGACGGTGATTCTCAACCCGTCGGCCTCGGACGAGATTATCGGCAAGGCGGATTACCGCCGCAGCCTTATCTCCAATCAGAGCGCGCGCCTGTACTGCGCCTATGCCTACGCGGACGCGAGCGAGGGCGAGTCCACGACCGACATGGTCTTTGCGGGTGAGAACCTCGTCTACGAAAACGGCTCCAAGCTCGCTGCGACCAAACTGCTTACCTGCGATATGGCCATCGCCGACGTTGACCTTGACCGCCTGGTTGCCGAGCGCCGTCGCTCGACGACGTGGACGCGCACCGACGATGCGCCGGAATCCGCGACCGTTGAGTTTTCGTTTGAGGGCGTGCTGACAGACGAACCTGTCCTGCGCGATGCACTCGGCATCGACCGTGTCTTCCCCCGCGCGCCCTTTGTGCCGGCCGACCATGGTGACCTGGCTGAGCGCTGCGAGACCATCCTCGACCTGCAGACCGCGGGCCTCAAGACCCGCCTTGCCCATACGGGCACCAAGGCGGCCGTTATCGGCCTTTCTGGCGGTCTCGATTCCACGCTGGCGCTGCTTGTGACCGTGCGTGCCTTCGATGCGCTGGGGCTGCCGCGCACTGGTATCACAGCCGTGTCCATGCCCGGCTTTGGCACGACGCACCGCACCAAGTCCAATGCCGAGTCGCTCGCTCGCGACCTAGGCGTGAGCTTTCGCGAGGTCTCGATCCATGCTGCCGTGGAGCAGCACTTCAAGGACATTGAGCACGATCCGACCGTGCAGGACGTGACCTACGAGAACAGCCAGGCCCGCGAGCGTACGCAGATTCTGATGGATCTGGCCAACCAGGCTGGCGGTTTTGTCATTGGCACGGGCGACCTGTCGGAGCTGGCGCTCGGCTGGGCTACCTATAACGGCGACCACATGAGCATGTACGCCGTCAACGCGAGCGTGCCCAAGACGCTTGTGCGCCATCTGGTACGCTATGCCGCCGATGTCTTTGGCGGGCGCATTGCCGAGGTCTTGCTCGATATCCTCGATACGCCGGTGTCCCCCGAGCTTCTGCCGCCCACGGGCGACGGCGAGATTGCGCAGAAGACCGAGGATTTGGTGGGCCCGTACGAGTTGCACGACTACTTCCTCTACTACCTGCTGCGTTTTGGCTTTGAGCCGGGCAAGATCTACCGCATGGCTCTCAAGAGCTTCGAGGGCGTCTACGACGCCAAGACCGTCCACACGTGGCTACGTACGTTCTACCGTCGCTTCTTTGCCCAGCAGTTTAAGCGCAGCTGTCTGCCCGATGGTCCCAAGGTGGGTTCGGTGACGCTCAGCCCGCGCGGCGATTGGCGTATGCCGAGTGACGCTAGCTCGCGTCTGTGGCTTGCGCAGATCGACGCGCTCAATCCAGTTGACTAAGGTTGGCTAAATTGAACCAATACGGGGGTTGTAAGCGTTACACTTTTGCAATCTGATGGCCCGTATCGCGCGGCGCTCTTGTCGGAGCGCCGCGTTTTTCATATCGAAAGGTGGCACCATGCAGGCATCGCAGCGTCTCGACCGCTTTGGCGCGGAGGTCTTCGCCTCGCTCAACAACAAGCTTCTCGCGCTGAAGGCTCAGGGCAAGACCATTTACAACATGAGCGTGGGCACGCCCGACTTTAAGCCGTACGACCACGTGGTCGAGGCGCTCACGCAGGCGGCCCAAGATCCCGAGATGTGGAAGTATGCCCTGCGCGATCTGCCCGAGCTTAAGCAGGCCGTGTGCGATTACTACGAGCGCCGCTTTGGTGTCTCCGGCATTACGCCGTCTATGGTGCAGTCGTGCAACGGCACGCAGGAGGGCGTGGGCCATTTGGGCCTGGCCCTGCTCGATCCGGGTGATACCATTCTGGTTCCCGATCCGTGCTATCCGGTCTTTGAGGCGGGCGCCAAGATCGCCGACGCCAAGCTCGAGTACTATCCACTGGTCGCCGAGCACAATTACCTGCCCTATGTGGCGGGCATCGACCCCGAGGTCGCCGATCGTGCCAAGTATATGATCGTGTCGCTGCCTGCGAACCCGGTCGGCTCGGTGGGCACGCCCGAGGTCTACGAGGAGATTATCGCCTTTGCCCGCGAACATGATCTGTTGATCGTTCACGACAACGCATACTCCGACATCGTGTTCGACGGCGAGCCGGGCGGCAGCTTCTTGCAGTATCCCGGTGCGCTTGAGGTGGGCGTGGAGTTCTTCTCGCTCTCCAAGTCGTTTAACGTCACCGGTGCCCGCATCGGCTTTTTGGTCGGTCGCGAGGATGTGGTCTCGGCCTTTGCCAAGCTGCGCGGTCAGATCGACTTTGGCATGTTCTTCCCGATCCAGAAGGCCGCCATCGCCTGCCTGAACGGTCCGCGCGATGAGGTCGAGGCGCAGCGTCTGAAGTACCAGGAGCGCCGCGATGCCCTGTGCGACGGTCTTGAGGGCCTGGGCTGGGAGCGCCCCAACGCGCATGGCTCTATGTTTGTGTGGGCCAAGCTTCCCGGTGGCCGCACCGATTCCATGGCGTTTTGCGAGGAGCTCATGGAGAAGGCCGGCGTTGTGGTGACGCCGGGCGCGAGCTTTGGTCCTTCGGGTGAGGGGCACGTGCGCATGGCGCTGGTCTTGCCGCCCGACCAGATCGCTTTGGCTGTCGAGGCCATTCGCGAGGCGGGCCTGTATTAGAAAGCTATTTCGGCTCGTCAATAGCTCGAAACCGATTTCGTGCAGTTATTTTACGAATTCTGCAAACAATTTCGGTAAACGGTCGATTTTTGGCTGCGAATAGGAGCATAATCAAAGTCCCGATTGGATGTATTGGGATCACGGCAAGCCGCTCGGGTCGTTCCCGGGCGGCTTGTTTGTGGAGAGAGATGGGAGTTTCTAATGGTTAACGAGAAGAAGGTCGCTATTGTCGGGTGCGGTTTCGTCGGTTCGTCTTCGGCGTTCGCACTGATGCAGAGCGGTCTGTTCTCCGAGATGGTCCTCATCGACGTGGACAAGAACCGCGCCGAGGGTGAGGCCCTGGATATCGCGCACGGCATGACGTTTGCTGAGCCGATGAAGATCTACGCCGGCGATTATTCCGATGTCGCCGACGCCGCCATGATCGTCGTCACTGCTGGCGCTGCCCAGAAGCCCGGTGAGACCCGCCTGGACCTGGTCAACAAGAACGTCAGCATCTTTAAGTCCATTATCCCCGAGATTAAGAAGTCCGGCTTCGACGGCATTCTGCTCATCGTCTCCAACCCGGTCGATGTTCTGACCTACGCCGCCATCAAGATGTCCGGCCTGCCCGAGGGCCACGTCATCGGTTCCGGCACCGTGCTCGACACCGGTCGCCTGCAGCAGATGCTTGGTGCCCACGTCGAGGTTGACCCGCGCGATGTCCAGGCCTATGTCATGGGCGAGCACGGCGACTCCGAGTTTGTCGCTTGGTCCAGCGCTCAGGTTGCCGGTGTTCCGCTGAACACCTTCTGTGAGCTTCACGGCCACCTGGAGCATGAGGCTGCCGAGAAGCGCATCGCCGAGGACGTCAAGAACTCCGCCTACACCATCATCGAGAAGAAGCACGCCACCTACTATGGCGTCGCCATGGCCGTCAAGCGCATCTGCACCGCCGTTATGCGCGATGAGCAGACCGTTCTGCCCGTCTCTTCGCTCATGGTGGGCGAGTATGGCCTGTCCGATCTTGCCATCTCCATGCCGACCGTCGTTGGCCGCGACGGCGTTGTCTGCCGCGTCCCCGTGCCGCTGAACGATGACGAGCAGCATGAGCTCACCGTCTCTGCCAAGGCCCTCAAGGACATCATCGACAGCGTCGACTTCTCCTGCTAAATCAAGCTCGCTAGAGCGAAAAGCTACAATGAAGGCGTCCGGGTCCACACGGCCCGGGCGCCTTTTTGGTGCAAAGTAACCTGACTCCAATGCACCATAGTTGATGGGAGGGCCATGTCGGATTCGCCTAATTTTTTGACCTATGTCCAGACGGCGTTTGATCCCTTTGAGGAGCGGCCGTTCTGCGCGGTGGATAGCCTGGTCTTTGCGTGGTTGTCCTATTTGCGCTTGCCGGGTGATATGGCGGGGCTGACGAACTGGCAGGGCCTAGACGTACGCGAACTGCTGCGTGCCGAGTGCTACCGGGACATGATTGACGACTTGTGGGACCCAGAGGGAAGCAGGGCCTTGTTGGAGGCCGTGGCAGCAAGCCCTCGCTACCGTGGCGTGCACGTTTGCGGCTATCGTGTCGTGAGCGATGTGGTGGCGACAGAGCAGTTTGCAGCCATGACGTTCCGGTTTCCGGCGGGGTTTAGCTATCTTTCCTTCCGGGGGACCGACAGCACGATTGTGGGCTGGAAAGAGGACTTTAACATGGCGTTCCGGTGTCCTGTGCCGGCCCAGGAATCCGCGGCGCGTTATGTGGACGAGGCGGCGGATGCGATCGACGGGCCGCTTTTGTGCGGAGGTCATTCCAAGGGTGGAAACCTTGCGGTGTACGGTGCGGCGATGTGCTCCGATGTCGCCCGTGAGCGAATCGAACGGGCGTATTCCCATGATGGTCCAGGGTTCGTCGAGGAGTTTCTGAACGGCAACGCCTTTGCCGATCTTTCCGGTCGAATCGACAAGACGCTACCTCGGTCGTCGATCTTCGGCATGATGTTCGAGACACAAGAGGACTATGCCATCGTTGAGAGCACCGAGTTCAGCCTGCTGCAGCACAATCCCTTTAGCTGGGTGGTTGATGGTTGCGACTTCGTATACTGTGAGCGTCTGTCCGCCGGTGCTCGATACGTTGATGGCTCCATTCGCGAGATGCTGCTTACAGTGTCGCCTAGCGAGCGCGAGCGTTTTGTAGATGCGTTGTTCTCCGTGTTTGAGGCTACGGACGCCGAACGGTTTGCGGATATCGCAGGAAATCTGCGTGAGAGTCTGCCCGTGATGCTCCAGGCTGCGCAAGGCTTTGACAAAGATACGCGACGCTTTATCTCGCAGACCATCGTGGCGATCCTTAAATGCGCACTGTTGCCCAAACGACCCCAGATCGACATGCCCGCTGCCGGCAAGAGTTTGGCAGAACAGCTCGAGGCTTGGCAGTCCGAGCTCCTGCGCTAACCATTGGTGCAAGCAACCTGTCCCCGATGCACCAATCTTCGAAGCGCCTGGGGCGGGCTCGACCGCTATACTGATTCGTGCCGAAATCAATCTAGAACGGAATGCCGTATATGAAAATCAATCACGCGATTCTGCATATCCTGGACTTTGACTCTGCCGTCAACGTCATGAGCCAGCGCGAGCTCGATATCGAGAGCCGTACCGTCCGCAACTTCGTGACCACACATCTGCGTCGCGCGCGCACTTCGGCCGATAACAAGCGCGCCACGTTTGCCGAGAACTCTGCGTTTGGCGGTGAGCTCAAGGGCTATTTCTTTGGTGAGCGCGAGTTCGTGGACCTGTCGCAGCAGATTGCGGAGTTTATCTCTTCCGAACTCACCAAGGCTGAGAAAGCCGAGTCCACCGACGTGCTGGTTGCCGATTTTGACGACGATGAGGATGCCCGCTGGTTTGCCGTGATGCTGCTGGGCTCCAAGCAGGCTTTTATGCACGAAGTGGGCCGCGAGGAGGGGGAGGTGCGCAACGACATTGCGCGCCACTATGCCATTCTGCCGAACCCCTCGCAAAAGGTGCCGAGCTATGCCATCGTGCGCGCGAGTACCATGGAGATCGGCTACGTGGACAAGAAGCGCAAGATTGCCGGCGAGGACCGTATGCTTATCCCCGATGGCCTGCTGCAGTGCGACACGGGCGTATCGGGTAAGGAGGTCATCGACACCGTGACGCGTGTGGTCGAGGAAGTCGCCGAGGAGCACGGTGCCAATACGGCCGTAGCGCTCGCCAAGGTTAAGGCTGCTGTTGCCGAGAAGGTCGAGGATGACGAGGAGCTGCCGCCTTGGGATATCGTCGACGAGGTCTTTGAGGACGAACCGGTTATCAAGGAGAGCGTGCGCGCGGCACTGACCGAGGAGAAAGTGCCTGAGCGTGTGCCCGTGGAGCGCAAGCAGGTCGAACGCGCGGCGGTGCGCAATCATAAGATCCGTACCGACACGGGTATCGAAATCAGCTTCCCGGCCGAGATGGGTTCGAACTCCGAATACATCGAGTTTGTCAACGAGCCCAACGGCCTCATCTCCATTGAGCTCAAAAACATCGGCAGCATCGAGAATCGATAAGGCTTTTAACTTTTGAATAAAAGTCTGGATTATATTTCGAAGTATACTTTGAAATATAATCCAGATTATTTTTTGGAGGTCAAAATGTCCCCACTTGTTCTGGAAAAACCGGTGTTTACAAAAGACCAGGTTGTTTCTGCTACCGAAGCAAGCAAGTCCTTATCCGCTATTCGTAAACGCGCAAAACGCGCGCCTCAGTTCATTGCTGATCATAATGATATCGATACCGTGATTATCGACTATGCTGCCTATGAGGAAATGTACGGCGCGCTGCAGTATCTGCGTGAACTTGAGATAAATCGCATCGCTGCGGATCGAGTCAAGCATGGTCCGCATGAGTTTGTTCCGTTTGAGGACGCCTTAACTGCCGATGAGCTCGCGGAGTTTGAATCGATGGATTCGGACACGATTCCCGACGAGGATCTTTTCGAATGAGTGGGCATTTTGTTGTCGGCTTTTTGAATCGAGACGTCGAGAAGGAATATCAAAAACTAGATGGATCCCAGCGCAGGCTCGTCCGTATTGCCGTCGCAAAATTAAAGACGCGCGCTGATGAAATCGGAACGCCGCTTCACGGCGAGCTCGCCGGCTGCAAAAAGGTTAAATGGCGGAATGCGGGACTCAGAATGGTTTTCCGAATCCGAGAGGACGGAATGGTTGAGATTGCCGAGATTGTGGCAATAGGGCGGCGCGATCGTTCCGAGGTCTATAAGACGGCCGTAGGGCGCCTGTCAAAGCAACCCGCCATGGTTGAATACGACGGAACCCTGAGATAGGGAAGGCCGAAGTTCCGATGGTGCTTCGGCCTTTTTTGTTTTCGGCTTGGTTGCCGACATTGCGCCGTAGGTTGAGCATACGCCAGCGAAAACGCCCCTAGGCGAGCAAGGTGACGCGAAAGAGGAGGGCATTGACCTTCTGGTCATGCCCGACGATTGAACGTCAGATTGCCGCCTAGGGGCGTTTGCAGCGTCGGGTCGTTACGGCGTTTGGTAAAACGCCGTAACTATTTAAAGCTGGCGCAGGCCCTCTTCCAGGCCGGTCTTGCTGTCGGTCTGGGCGTCGCGCATCTTGATAACGCGGGCGGGGACACCGGCCACGACGGCGCCGGCGGGGACGTCCTCGACGCACACGGCACCGGCAGCCACGACGGCGCCCTTGCCCACGCGCACGCCCTCCAGGACCACGGCGTTGGCGCCAATCATGACATCGTCCTCGATGATGACGGGCGTGGCGCTCGCGGGCTCAACGACGCCTGCCAGTACGGTGCCGGCGCCGATGTGGCAGTTCTTGCCCACGGTTGCGCGGCCGCCCAGGACGGCGCCCATATCAATCATAGAGCCCTCGCCGATAACGGAGCCGATGTTGATGATGGCACCCATCATAATGACGACGCGGTCGCCGATCTCGACGCGGTCGCGGATGATTGCGCCCGGCTCAATGCGGGCGTTGATGCCCTTAAGGTCGAGCATGGGGACGGCGGAGTTGCGGCAGTCATTCTCGACGTCGTAGTAGTCGATGGAGTCGGCATTGGCATCGAGGATGGCCTTGAGCTCATCCCAGTCGCCAAAGACGGTCTTGCCACGACGACCGCCGTAGACGTGCGCATCGCCCCACTGGACCTTCATGCCGGGCTTTTCGCGCACGTACAGCTTGACGGGCGTCTTTTTGGGCGCGGTGGCGATGTAGTTGATAATCTCCTGCGCATCCATCTCGGCTGCGTTGCTCATTTGCTATCTCTCCTTTGGGTGGATTCGGTTGATATCTGGTTAGGCAAACATGACCTGGTCGAACGTATAGAAGCCGGGTTCGCGGGTGACGAGCTTCTGCGCGGCCGCCAAGGCGCCGTTGACAAAGATCTGACGGCTCGTGGCGCGATGGCAAAGCGTGACTTCCTCGTCCTGGCCAAAGAAACTCACCTCGTGCACGCCGGCGACGGTGCCGCCGCGTAGTGAGTGCATGCCGATTTCCTTGGGATCGCGAGCGCCGCACATGCCCTCACGACCGTAAACAGGATGATAGCCAGCCTCGGGCTCGGCCTCGACCACGGCGTCGAGTAGCAGCTTGGCGGTGCCGCTGGGAGCGTCGACCTTTTGGTTGTGGTGCGTCTCGACAATCTCGCAATCAAAGCCGGGCAGTTCGCGCGTGGCCTGGGCAACCAGATGGCGCAGGGCGGCGATGCCGATAGAGTAGTTGCCCGAGTGCATGACGCGGGCATTCTGACCCAGCTCGCGCAGGCGGTCCATCTGATCGGGTGTGTAGCCCGTGGTGCCCGAGACCAACGCGGCGCCCGTGCGCTCGACATAGGCGACGACGGCATCGAAGGTCACGACGTTCGAGAAGTCGATGATTACATCGGCTACCGGGGCGCCCTCGAGCTCGGACAGATCAAAACCGATCTGGGCGACGATATCAAAAACGTGCTGACCGGCGGCGTCGACAACGACCTCGGCGGTGGTGCGGATGAGCGAGCCCATACGGCCCGTTCCCATAATGACGGTCTTAATCAAGCAGACCAGCTCCCTTCAGAGCATCGGTAAGTGCGGCACGCGTGTTATCGGCCATGGGGCAAAGCGGCATGCGGTAGTTGGCTTCGATCATACCCATCTGAGCGAGCGCTTCTTTAACGGGGATGGGGTTGACCTCACTAAAGAGGGCGTTGATGAGCGGCTGGCCAGCAATTTGAATATCGCGGGCACGTGCCACGTCACCGTCCAGATAGGCGCGGCACATGTCATGCACGAGCTGCGGCTGAACGTCGGCCCACACGCTGATGGTGCCCGAGGCGCCCAGGCTCATGAGCGGTACGGTGAGCGCGTCCTCGCCCGAGTACATGCGGAAGTCGTCGGACAGCAGGTGGGCGATCTTGGCAGCATAGGCGACGTTGCCCGAGGCCTCCTTGATGCCCATGATGTTGGGATGTGCTGCCAGGCGCTCTACGTTGCGCTCGCTGATGCCGCAGCCGCAGCGGCCGGGGATGTTGTACAAGATGCAGGGGATGTCCACGGCGTCGGCGACGGTCTTAAAGTGCTGATAGATACCCTTTTCATTGGACTTGTTGTAGTAGGGGGTAATGAGCAGCAGACCATCGGCGCCCAAGCCCTGGTAGGTGAGCGACTTGGTGAGCATGGTTTGCGTGGAGTTGGAGCCCGAGCCGGCGATGACGGGGACGCGTCCTGCAACCTGCTTGACCACGGCGGCGACAACGGAGTTGTCCTCGTCATCGGTCATCGTGGCGCTCTCTCCGGTGGTGCCCAGGGTGAGGATGGCGTCAGTGCCGTTTTGCAGGTGGAAATCGACAAGGCGCTCGAGTGCGTCAAAGTCGACACTGCCGTCCTTTTTAAATGGCGTAACAAGGGCGACGATTGAGCCCTCGAGATTGCGGATATCCATGTTCTTCTCCTTCGCGTCCGCGATCTGGATGCGTTTGTTCCATTGGGCGGCGATGGCCAGGCGCTCGTCTTGGGCGCGACGACGGGCACTTTCGGCGCGCGACTTGGCTAGCAGCTCTCGGCCGCTCGGCAGCACGTCGAGCGTGGCAAAGTAATCGCCCGGGCGCTCGGCACGGCGGATGAGGTCGGCCGAGCCATCGGGGCGCAGCAGGACCTCGGCGGAGCGCAGGCGTCCGTTGTAGTTGTAGCCCATGGAGTAGCCATGCGCGCCGGTATCGTGGATTACAAGCAGGTCGCCCATGTCGATATGTGGCAGCTCGCGATCGATGGCGAACTTGTCGTTGTTCTCGCACAGATTGCCTGTGATGTCGTAGGTGTTCGTGACGGGCGCCGCGGTCTTGTCGGGGCCGCCCGGCTGACCCATTACCGTAATGTGGTGGTAAGCGCCATACATGGCAGGACGGATCAGATCGACGGCGCTTGCGTCCACGCCGATATAGTCCTTGTAGATCTGCTTCTCGTGGATGGCCTTGGTGACCAGGCAGCCGTAGGGGCCCATCATAAAGCGGCCCATCTCGGTGCAGATCGCCACATCGCCCATGCCGGCGGGGACCAGAATCTCGTCGTAGGCTGCGTGTACGCCCTCGCCGATGGCGTGGATGTCGTTAGCCTGCTGCTCGGGCAGGTAGGGGATACCCACACCGCCGGACAGATTGATGAAGGCGACGTGCGCGCCGGTCTCACGTTCCAGGCGCGCGGCAAGCTCAAAGAGGATGCGCGCGAGCTTGGGATAGTAGTCGTTAGTGACGGTGTTACTGGCAAGGAAGGCATGGATGCCAAAATTTACAGCGCCCTTGGCCTTGAGCATGCGGAAAGCCTCAAAGAGCTGCTCGGTGGTCATGCCGTACTTGGAGTCGCCGGGGTTGTCCATAATGCCGTTAGAGAGCTGGAACAGGCCGCCCGGGTTAAAACGGCAGCTTACCGTCTTGGGGATGGGGCCCGCGACGCGCTCAAAGAACTCGATATGGCTTATGTCGTCAAAGTTGACGATGGCGCCCATTTTATCTGCAAGGGCAAAATCCGCCGCCGGCGTGTCGTTGGACGAGAACATGATGTCGTGGCCGGCGATGCCCAGCGAGCGGGCGATCATGAGCTCGGTATAGCTCGAGCAATCGCAGCCGCAGCCGTATTCGTTGAGGATGGAGATGAGTGCCGGGTTAGGGTTGGCCTTGACGGCAAAGTATTCCTTAAAGCCCGGATTCCACGCAAAGGCGTCGCGCACTTCTTGCATGTTGCGGCGGATGCCCGCCTCGTCGTATAGATGAAACGGTGTGGGGAACTGCTCGACGATATGCTCGAGCGTTTTCTTGTCCACAAACGGCTGCTTGGCCGCATACGCTTCGTTGGGGGTCAATGCCATGTCCCGTAAACCTCGCTATCCAGACGGCGCCATCTGCGCATCGAATCCGCATAGCGTGGACCCAATGTCCGGATAGCGCTCCCGCATTGCTGCAGACAGTCCTGCGGGTGTTTCCCGCAGGCCCACCAGGCTGTTCGTGCCCGAAAAACCCAGTTCGGCGGGTTTCGCCTCCCCGCAGGGTCAAAGTCTGCCGACTCGCCCGCGGCTCTTCGTGCCCGCGCCTCTATCAAGTGGTAACGACCCTACCACGTTGCACTTTACCAAACAAGAGTATTCGTATATAACGTTTAAAAAATGCAGGGATATGCTGGAAATAAGGGTGCGGCAATCTTGCGGCACAATAAGATGGCAACTGGCGCGCACCTATGAAAGGAACCTTTATGACCGAGCTCCAAGAACTCCGTCGCTATCGGCGCGATCTCCATCGCATTCCGGAGCTCGACTTCGATCTTCCGCAGACTATCGCCTATATCGAGGGCGTGTTGGCGCCGCTCACCTGTGAGGTGACCCATCCGTGTCCGAGCTGCGTTTGTGCCTTCTTCGATGCCGGTGTGGGCGCTACGCGTGCCACGGCGATTCGCGCCGACATGGACGCCCTGCCCATCGCGGAGGCAACAGGCGCGGCCTTTGCCTCGATCCATCCCGGCAAGATGCATGCGTGCGGTCACGACGGTCACATGGCCATGGCGCTCGCGGCGGCGACTTTTGTCGACCGAACGATTCGTGAACAGCCGGGCGTCATCAAGCGCAACGTGCTCTTCGTGTTCCAGCCTGCCGAGGAGACGACCGGCGGTGCCAAGACCGTATGCGAGAGCGGCGTATTCGAGCGCTATGGGGCAGATCGCATCTTTGGCTTCCACGTATGGCCCGATTTGTCCGCCGGTACGTTAGCGAGCTGTCCCGGTCCGCTGCTGGCGCGTTCGAGCGAGACACATGTGCACATTCATGGGACGAGCATCCATATCGCCAAGACCTACGGCGTTCCCGTTGGCGAATCGCACGATGCGGCATTGGCGGCTGCCAAGTTCTTGGTTTCCGAGCGCGAGCTCATGGACGAGTTGGGTGCCGACGAGCCCTGCATTGGTAAGTTCGGCCTGCTGCAGGCCGGCACCGTCTGCAATGCGGTGGCGGGGGAGGCCCATGTTGCGGGCAGCTTGCGCGTGTTTACGGACGATATGTTCGACCGAGCGCGCGAGGGCGTGCGCCATGTGCTCGATGAGGCATGCACTGCAACGGGTTGCACGTACGATCTCGACTTTGCCGAGGGCTATCCGCCAGTCGATAACGACCCCGAGCTGTTTGCCTGCATTGCGCCTGCCTTGTCCGAGCTGCAACTTGTGGACGAGCCGCTGCTGATTGCCGAGGACTTCGCCTTCTATCAGCGCCATCTTCCGGGCGTGTTCTTCCTGCTGGGCACGGGCGTGCCAGAGGGACAAGAAAACCCGAGCGATTCGGATGGCTGTCCCGCCTATGCCACGAGCGCCCTTCACGCTGATACCATGCTCTTTGACGAGGAAATCCTGCTCAAGGGTCTCGATGTCTACAAACGATTGCTTTTGCTTGGTTAATCGACGTGGGTGCATGTTCTCATAAATACGAACAAATGTACGCTATAATAGAGATGTAAGGGTTGATTTCCGATCTCAGCCGAACACATTGAGCGGATAGGCCATTCCCGCAG
>USPC01000019.1 GCA_900556605.1 uncultured Collinsella sp.
GCAGCGTCAGATGTGTATAAGAGACAGATCGTCGACCGCGAGATCCCCATTTTTGAGGATTGGCACGTCGACGCCAACTTCGGTTCCGGCTTCGTTAAGGTCACCCCGGCCCACGACCCCAACGACTACGCCATGGGTCAGGCTCACGACCTGCCGCAGATTAATATCTTCGACGAGCACGCGGTGGTCGTTGAGGGCTACGGCGAGTTCACCGGTATGACCCGCGAGGAGTGCCGTGAGGCCGTCATCAAGTGGTTCGAGGAGCACGACCTGCTCGATCACGTCGAGGACCTCGACCACTCCGTCATGCATTGCTACCGTTGCGACTCCGCTCTGGAGCCGTGGCTGTCCGAGCAGTGGTTTGTGGCCGTCGACAAGCTCAAGGGGCCGGCGCTCGACGCCGTCAACTCCGGCAAGGTCACCTTCCACCCCGCGCGCTGGACGCAGACCTACACCACCTGGATGGAGAACCTTAAGGACTGGTGCATCTCGCGCCAGCTGTGGTGGGGCCACCGCATCCCCGTGTTCTACTGCGAGGACTGCGGCTGGGAGGACGCCCTTACCGAGGACACCGACGTGTGCCCCAAGTGCGGCGGCCACCACGTGCATCAGGACGAGAACGTGCTGGACACCTGGTTCAGCTCGCAGCTGTGGACCTTCGCCACGCAGGGTTGGCCGCAAAAGCCCGAGCTGCTCGAGGGTCATCACCCCACGACGGCGCTGGTCACTGCGCGCGACATCATCGCGCTGTGGGTCGCCCGCATGGTCATGAGCTCGCTGTACTTCCTGGACGAGGTGCCGTTTAAGGACGTCGTCATCTACCCGACGATTCTGGCCAAGGACGGCAGCCGCATGTCCAAGTCCAAGGGCAACGGCGTTGACCCCATGGACCTCATCGGTATGTACGGCGCCGACGCCATGCGCTTCAACCTGCTGACGCTGTGCACCAACAACCAGGACGTCAAGTTCGACGCGAACATCGACAAGAAGACCAAGAAGCTCATTGACAGCCCGCGTACCGACCAGGCCAAGAGCTTTGTGACCAAGATCTGGAACGCCAGCCGCTTCCTGCTCATGAACATGGAGGGCTACACGCCCGGCGAGCCTGTCGTGGAGACGCCGGCCGACGCCTGGATGTTCAGCCGCCTGGCCAAGGCCGTGAAGATGGTCACCGAGGGCATCGAGAACTACACCTTTGGCGACATGGCCCGCGGCGTGCAGCAGTTCTTCTGGAACGAGGTCTGCGACTGGTACGTCGAGGTCACCAAGGCCCGCCTGAAGGGCGAGGGCCGTCTGCAGGCTCAGCGCAACCTGATCTTTGTGCTCGACACCTCCATTCGCCTGATGCACCCGCTTATGCCGTTTGTCACCGAGGAGATTTGGGACAACATGCCGGCGAGCGTGCTCGATCTGGACGCCGAGGGCAACGTGGACCGCGCCGAGGCGCTCATGATCGCCAAGTGGCCCGAGCCCGCCGACTACGCTAAGTATGTCGACGAGGACGCCGAGCGTGCGTTTGAGCTGTGCCGTACCGTCGTGTCTGCCGCCCGTGCTACGCGTTCGCGCTACCGCTTGAGCCCCAAGGCCGAGCTCGACGTGGTCGTGCGCGCTGGTGCCGAGGATATCGAGAAGCTCGAGAGCCTGCGCTCGACCATCGAGCCGCTGGCCAACACCGCTTCGCTGGTCATGGGTACTGACGTTGAGAAGCCGGCTGCGAGCATCGCCGTGGTCGACAGCGGCGTCGAGGTCTTTGTGGTGCTCGAGGGCAAGGTTGACCTTTCGGCCGAGAAGGCACGCCTGGAGAAGGAGATCGCCGCGGCCCAGAAGGAGCTCGCCGGCTGCGAGAAGACGCTCGCCAACGAGGGCTTTGTGGCCAAGGCCGCTCCTGCGGTGGTCCAGAAGAAGAGGGACCGTGCAGCTGAGCTCAAGGAGATCCTTGCTGCGCTGACTGCTCAGGTTGCTGACTTCTCGTAAGCGTTACTGGGGGACGCGGTTTGGGGCATTGCTCGCTACTGCGGACAGTCCTGCTCGCACGAAGGCCACATTAAGTGGCCTTCGGCTCGTGCGGAACTTGTATCGAGCAAAGCCCCAAACCGCTCCCATGGCGGTTACGGGGGCGTCCGCTGCCTGGTAGGGCCATTTGGTTGTGGCCTTGATTCTGCTGCAGCGGTGTTTGGCTGATATTTTGAATGGGAGGGGCTCGTTGTTTGTTACGGGCCTCTTTTTATGTTGAGGGGACTTTGGGTTATGGCTAAGCGTTCTGGGTCGTATGTCGTTCCTTTCTCGTTTGAGCTGCTTTCGTTTGGTGAGGCTGTGGGGCTTGCTGCTGATACGGGGCGGATTTCTGGGGATGCTGGTCCTTTGCTCGAGACGGTTGTCGATATGCTTGATGAGCTGGGGCGTCCGGATGAGTATTTCGATTGCATTCAGGTTGCCGGTACCAATGGCAAGACTTCGACCACGCGTTTTTCGGCTGCCATCCTTCGTGGTGAGGGGTTAAAGACCGCACTGTATACGTCTCCGCAGTTGGTGCGCTATCCCGAGCGCATGGAGGTCGATGGGCGCGTTGTGAGCGATGAGGCGTTTGCCCGTGGCGTTTCTGCCGCCGTCGAGGCGGGGCATCGCGTGAACGCTCGTCGTGTGGCGGTAGGGGAGCGCGCGTACACCATTACGCCGTTTGACCTGCTGACGGCTGCCGCGCTGGTGGTGTTTGCCGAGGCTGCAGTGGACGTTGCTGTGCTCGAGGTTGGCATGGGCGGCCGTTGGGACGCTACGAGTGCGACCGATCCCGTCGCCGTTGCCATTACGGGCATCGGCCTCGACCACACGCGCATCCTGGGCGACACGCTCGAGGCCATTGCGGGGGAGAAGGCTGCCGTCATCAAGCCCGGGCGCTTGGTTGTGCTGGGCGAGGGCACGCACGAGCCGAGCGTTCAGCGCGTGATGGATGCCCGTTGTCGCGAGTGCGGTGTGGTTCCGCTGGTGGTGAGCCACGCCACGACCAAGGTGCCGGCGCATGTGGGCGATACGGTGGAGTTTAGCTGCACCACGCCGCGTGCAATTTATACGTCGAGCATGGTCAAGCCCGCCTACCAGCCGCAGAATGCCGCGTGCGCGATTATGCTCTGCGAGGGCTATCTGGGCCGCGAGCTCGACCACGATGCGCTCGACGCTTCGCTTATGGGCTGCCCCACGCCGGGTCGCTTTGATGTGCTGGGAACTGATCCGCTCAAGCTGATCGATGCCTGCCATAACCCCCAAAGCTGCGAGAACTTTGTGAGCGCACTGGACGAGATCGACCCGTGCGTAGAGAATCGGCCCACGTTGCTATGTGCCGCGCTGGCCGACAAGGACGTGGCGGGTATCGTTGATGTGCTGATCCCGGCCTTCCCGCGCGTGGTCGTAACCCAGACCGATTCCGATCGCGCCCTGCCGGCAGAGGAGCTCGCTGCCCTGGTGGACGCGGACAAGCTTGCGGGCGTATACCCCAGCGTATCCGAGGCCCTCGCAGCCTTCGATGCCGCGGGCGTGCCCTTCGTAGCCGCCGGCACCATCACCCTAGCCGGCGAAGTAGCCGGCCTGCTGCGCTAAGCCGCTCACGGGGCAGCTAGTTGGCCTGCTTGCCACGAAATGGGCCCATCTACCTCGTTTAATCGACTGCCCTGGACCACGCCGAAAAATGAAAAATTAAAACCGCAGGTAGAAGGCTTGCCGATTTTCAAAAAAATACCCGCATGGTCGACCCATGCGGGTTAAACGTAGTAGATAGCCCGTTTTCGTGGCGCATCTCTAGACTGTCAAATTGGTCGACTTGGCCCCATGGCAGTTGCGGTGAAATAGTTCCTGGATTATGCCTCTGTGGGCCAATCTGGGAACTATTCCACCGCAACTTATTGAAGGGCTATTGGGAAGGGGCTAGTCTAGGCGGACTGGGTCGTGGGGGTAGGCGTTGAGGATCTCGACGCCGGACTCGGTGACCAGGGCAAGGTCTTCGATGCGGACGCCGGTGCGGCCGGGGAGGTAGATGCCCGGTTCGATGGAGAACGTCATGCCCGGCTCGATAACCTGCTCGTTGACGAGCGAAACATCGCCTGGCTCGTGGTCCTGCAGGGCGATCGAGTGGCCCAGGCGATGCGTAAAGTACTGTCCGTAGCCCGCATCCTCGATTACGTCGCGCGCGACGCGGTCCAGGTCGCACATGCGCACGCCCGGGGCGATGAGCGCCTCGGCGGCCTCGTTGGCGCGGCGCACGATGTCGTAGATGCGTGCGGTCTCCTCGTCCGGCTCGCCCCAAAAGAATGTGCGTGTCATGTCCGAGCAGTAGTTGCGATGACGCCCACCAATGTCGAACAGCACCACGTCGCCGCGTTTGAGTACGGTGCCGTCGGGCTCGTGATGCGGGTCGCCCGCGTTGGCGCCAAAGCTCACGATGGGAGGAAAGCTAAAGCCCTCGCAGTCGTGTTTGCGGTACAGGCCGAGCATCTGGTCGGCAATTTCGCGCTCCGTCACGCCCTCGTGAACGAGCTTGATGGCGTCGGCCATCACGGCGTCGTTGGCGGCTGAGGACATGCGCATGAGCTCCTGCTCCGCGGCATCCTTGTGGGTGCGTGCGGCGGTGACGGCAAAGTCGCCCAGGAAGAACTCGCTCGCGGCGTGACGATCAATAAGGGGCATCAAAAAGCCGGAGCGCATAACGGTGTCGATGCCGAGAGGCTTGGCAGGATCGATCTCGCGCGCGATGGTGTCGGTCACGACGTCGGTATCGGTGTGATAGGCGACGCGGGCATTGTCGTACTCGGGCAGCTGATGCAGGGCGTTGACCAAGATCACCGGCTCGGCATCGCGTGCGAGCAGCATGCCGCAAAAACGCTCGAACATATCGGCATAAAAGCCGGTCAGATAGTAGATCGACCACGGGTCGTTCACAAGCAGCTGCGCGCCGGGGTGCTGAGCCTCGAGCGCATCGAGCACGCGCGCCACGCGCTGGTCATCGACATGTGCCATACATTGTCCTTTCGCTAGGGTGCCACCATGGTATCCCCAATGCCAGGGTAGTCAATTTGGGACGGGGCTATTTTAGCTGCGTCAAACATGCGGAATGATTTTTCTGGGGCGGGCTGATAGGTAAAAGTAGTCAATACAGTCTCGTCCCGAATTAGCTGCTTTCAAAAGTATGGCGGATTACGGGGCTGGACCTGTATTACTTGACCATGGGAAAAATCGCGAAATTAAAACCGCAGGTAGAAGGCTTATCAAAAATCGAAAATTGCCGGTATGGATGGGGGTTTCCGAATCAGCCCCGTAATCCGGCATAGTTTTGAATTGGCACTAAAGTAGGCACAGGCTAAATATCAATTTCAAGGATAGTTGCGGCGGAATAGTTCCTGGATTCCGGGGTTTTGGCGGAAACTAGGAACCATTCCAGTGCAATTGAGGAGGGGCGGGGTGGATGTCGGGGCAGCTAAAAGAGCCTCGTCCCAAATGAGCTGCTTAGGCTGGGTCGATGTCCATGCTGGCGATGAGATCGATGTTGGTGTTGAGGAGGTTGGGGAGGACGATGTCGCCCATGCGGATGGGGGCGTTGACGACTAGGCCTCGGATGAGGGCCATGGCTTGGGCGTGGAGTTCTAGCGGGATGGCCTCGGCCGTGCGCACGGGTAGCAGCGCCTCGTCGCCGCCGGATACGGCCACGGTGGTGGTGAGCACGCGCATGGGGCAGGTGAGCTCCTGATGTGCGAACGTATCACCGCGCGGGCAGCTGTTGCCGGTCACGGAGCGCACCTCTATCACGGCGCCGTCTGCGTCGCGCTCTACCTCCACGGTCAGGAGGCACTCGGATGGGCAGGTGGTGCAGTTGAACTGCAGCGTTTCGATCGCGTTTATGCTCATGGCCTTACGCCTCCTCAATGGGATCGACGGACAGGACAATTTCGCTGGCACCTAGGTCGATTGCGCGCTGAATCACCTTTGCCGGCAGCGGGAAGCTCTCCATGACGCTCGGTTTATACGGGCGGACCTTGCCTGCAAACAGTTCCTCGTCGCCTGCCAGAATGCGCACGCGGGCGGCGTCGACCGGTCGGCGTACGCGGAAGTTGAGTTTGGTGAGTGCCACAGCCGTAATGCGGCCCGGCAGTGCGTAGCCTGCGATGCCGGCGGGGGAGACTGTGAGCTCGCGGCTCTGGCCCGCAGCGCCCGCATCGGCCCCAGAGCCACAGCCCAGCGCGTACGCCGCCGCGGCCTCACCGGCACGCTCGGACTCACGCGTCACGTTGTCGGCCAGGTCGTGCACGTGCAGCACGTTGCCGCAGGCAAAGATGCCCGGCACGCCTGTCTGCAGACTCTGGTCCACTACGGCGCCGCGCGTGCGCGGGTCAAGCTCTACGCCCGCGGCAACCGAAAGCTCGTTCTCGGGAATCAAGCCCACCGAAAGCAGCAGCGTGTCGCACGGAACAATGCGCTCGGTCCCCGGAATGGGTGCCAGGTGCTCGTCGACTTGGCTCACCTCGACGGCTTCGACGCGGTCGTGCCCGATCACGCGCGTGACCGTGGTAGACAGGTGCAGCGGAATGTCAAAGTCGTCTAGGCAGCTCTTGACGTTGCGGCGCAGGCCGTTGGCGTACGGCATGAGCTCGTACACGCCCTCGACCGAAATCCCCTCGAGCGTGCAGCGGCGCGCCATGATCAGCCCGATGTCGCCCGAACCCAAAATGGCGGCGCGCGAGCCGGGTTTGAGGTTCTCGATATTGATGTATCGCTGCGCCAGGCCGGCCGTAAACACGCCGGCGGGACGACTGCCGGGAATCTTGATCTCGCTACGGGTGCGCTCGCGGCAACCCATGGCAAGGACAACCGCGCGCACGGTGAGCTGCAGCATACCGGAGGGATTCATGAGCGTGACGGTATGGACCGCGTTGTCTTCCGTAGACTCGCCCGAATCAATCCCAATCACCATGCTGTCCAGGAACAGCGCAATGTCGGTTGCGTGCACCTGGTCGATAAAGCGCTGCGCGTACTCGGGACCGGTGAGCTCCTGTTTAAAGTGCGACAGGCCAAAGCCGGGGTGGATGCACTGGCGGAGGATGCCGCCCAGGTGCTGCTCGCGCTCCACGATGGCCACGCGCGCTCCGGCCTTATGAGCGGCCAGCGCGGCCGCCATGCCGGCAGGTCCGCCGCCGATAACGACCACGTCGAAGACCTGCGTCTGCACCGCCTCGGTAGCTCCTGCTTTCGCGCGTCCGGCGCGCGAATCAAATGTCGCCATGCTAGCGCACCCCCTTCAGCGGTCCCTCAACCAGCCAAGAACCTGCGTCCTCCAACAACACCTCGCTGGGGTCGCAGCCCAGCTCCCGCGCCAGGATCGCCACCACACGGCTCTGGCAAAACCCGCTCTGGCACCGACCCATGCCGGCTCGGCAGCGGCGCTTGACGCCCTCGACCGAAACCGCGCCTGGGCGGCGTCGGATCGCGGCCACGATTTCGGCCTCGGGCACCGTCTCGCAGCGGCAGACGATCTGCCCCCACGCGGGATCGGACTCAATGAGCTCCTCCTTGCGCGCCAGCGGTGCGCGGTCAAAGTCGTCCGGCGCGCGGCGAATTGGGTTCCAGTCCGCCCGCTCGTGCAGCCCCACGCCCGCCTCACGCATCACAAGCTCCATTCGCTCGGCAATGGCCGGCGCGCTCGCCACACCCGGCGACTGAATGCCCGCTGCCTGGAAAAGCCCCGGCACCACGGCCGACTGTCCAATAAAGAAGTCGTTCGTTCCCTGAATGACCGGACGCCCGCCGGCGAATGCGCGCACCACGCGGCGCGTATCCAGATCGGGCACCAGCTTGCGCGCGCCGGCCAGCAGCACGTTCACATCGCTCGCATAGGTCTGCGTGTCGCCCGGCTCGCGCACAGCGGCCGTGGCGGTGATCACGGTGTTGCCGTGTACGGTGCCCGTGACGATAACGCCCTTGGACACCGGCGTGGGAACGGGGTAGAGCGGCATGAGCGCACGCGGCTCCTTGTCCAGCACCACGATGTTGCCCTGACGCCAGACCATCTGAAACTCTTCGGCGCCCGCCATATGCGAGATGTCGGCGGCGCCGTTGCCCGCGGCGTTGATCAAGTAGCGGCAGCGCACGTTGCCAACGGGGGTCGCCAGCGTAAAGCGCGCGTCGTCGCCCGACCCCGCGACTTCAATCGCTTCCACCGGAGCTGACCGCATAAACGTCACCCCGTTGGCCACGGCGTTCTCCAGCGCGGCGATGGCGACCTCAAACGGATCAACATAGCCGGTCGAGGGGCACCACAGCGCGCAAGCCGCCTGGGCACTCGCACGCGGCTCTAACTCGTGGATGTGGTCGGGTCCGACGATCGACAGCTCGGGCACACCGTTGGTAAGGCCATTGCTCCGCAGCTGCTCCAGATGCGCGCGGTCTTCGTCGTTAAAGCCCAGCACCATGGATCCTGTTCGGCAAAACAAAAATCCTAGCTCCTGGGCCCAGGTGTCATACAACTCGCAGCTACGGGCGTTGACCTGCGCCTTTACCGTGCCCGGCACCAGATCGTAGCCGGCGTGTACCAGGCCTCCGTTGGCCTTCGACGCGCCCAGCGCGATGTCGTTGGCCGCCTCGACCACGCAAATGGACAGTTCAAATCGCGCGAGCTGCCGCGCGATGGCGCATCCGGTGATGCCCGCGCCGACAATCGCGATATCAAACGTTTCTGTCACAGTGCCTCCCAGACGAGTTGACAGGCCGTCAATAAGACTATCCTACGGTCTGCATACCTCCAGCGCAGCGGCAATGCGGCGAACAGCCCCGCAACACCCGCCAACGGCAGGCGAGGGGAGACCCGGCAACGTCGACAATCTTGCCTGCCAGCTACCACGTTGACGTTTTGTTTCGATCTGTAACAGTAAGAGGGGTTTGGGGGTCCAAGATGTTACAGATCGAGATCGAAGTCGGGGAGGAACCCCTGTGTCTAAATCTGTAACATCTAGACCCGGATTCCGCTCCTAACTGTTACAGATTGAGATGTTTGTGTCCGCGCCGGCGCCGCCCCTAGCCGTGGTCCCATATAAACAAACCCCGTGGTAAACTTGACCGGACTGTTAATATTCCGAAAGGTACCCGTAATGTCCAAGTACATCTCCGAGCTCATGTCGCCGCAGCTTATGGGCGTCGTCTATGCCTTCGTTGGTTTTATCATCGCCCTGTATGTGCTGTCGGTCGTCTATGTGTTCATCGACGCTCGCCGCCGCGGCGCCAGCGCCTACGTGGCATGGGGCATCATCGCCCTTATCCCGTTTGTGGGCCTCATTGCCTACCTGGTCCTGCGCCCGCACTCCTACGCGTCCGACCGCGAGGAGCAGGAGCTGGACATGGCCCTGCGCGAGCGCCAGCTTGCCCAGTACGGCACCTGCCCGCAGTGCGGCGCGCCCATCGAGAAGGACTTCGTCGTCTGCCCGGTGTGCGACACCCAGGTTCGCAACGTCTGCCCCAGCTGCCATCGCCCGCTCGATGCGCACTGGAAGGTCTGCCCCTACTGCCGAACTCGCATCCAGTAACGCATCCATCGCCGGGCCGGCCGCAAGCCACGGGCACGCCGCAAGCCATGCGCGCCCCGCAGCCCCGCCCCACACGATGAAGCATGCGTAGAAAATCGCCCGCCGTGCCATTAAGGTGCGGCGGGCGCTTGTATACCAAGGCAACCTGCCTATAATGATGCAAGTTAAAACGCCGAGCGCATCGCACGCACTTGCATCAGGCATCCGAGAGGAGAAAACATACCCATGAAGGCACTCTACAATGACGGTTCGGTGGCCGAGCTTCCGCAGGACGAGGTCACGCACGTCATCCGTCACTCCGCCGCGCACATCATGGCGCAGGCCATCAAGCGCCTGTACCCCGAGGCCGACTTTGCCTACGGCCCCGCGACCGACAACGGCTTCTACTACGACGTCGACCTGCCCGAGGGCGTCAAGATCAGCGAGGACGACTTCCCCGCAATCGAGGCCGAGATGAAAAAGATCGTCAAGGAAAACCTCAAGTTCACCGTGTACGAGAAGCCCCGTGCCGAGGCCATCGCCCTTATGGAGGAGCGCGGCGAGAAGTACAAGGTCGAGCACATCGGCGACCTAGACGACGACGCCCGTATCACCTTCTACCAGCAGGGCGACTACATCGACATGTGCGTCGGCCCCCACATCTGCTACACCAAGGCTCTCAAGGCCTTTAAGCTTACCGGCGTCTCGGGCGCCTACTGGAAGGGCGACAAGGACAACAAGATGCTCACCCGCATCAACGGCGTCGCCTTTGCCACCAAGGAAGAACTCGACGAGCATATGCACATGCTGGAGGAGGCTAAGAAGCGCGACCACCGCAAGATCGGCCGCGAGATGGACCTCTTTATGATGCGCGACGAGGCCCCCGGCTTCCCGTTCTTCCTGCCCAACGGCATGATCCTTAAGAACACGCTGCTGGACTACTGGCGCGAGATTCACCATAAGGCCGGCTACGTGGAGATCTCCACGCCGCTCATCATGAACAAGCAGCTGTGGAAGACCTCGGGCCACTGGGACCACTACAAGGACAACATGTACTCCACCGTCATCGACGACGAAGAGTACTGCATTAAGCCCATGAACTGCCCGGGCGGCGTGCTGGTGTACGCCTCCAAGCCGCATTCCTATCGCGAGCTGCCCATTCGCGCCGGCGAGATTGGCCTGGTGCACCGCCACGAGCTGCGCGGCGCCCTGCACGGCCTGTTCCGCGTGCGCTGCTTTAACCAGGACGACGCCCACCTGTTTGTTCGTCCCGACCAGCTGACCGACGAGATCGTGGGCGTGGTCAATCTCATCGACTCCGTGTACCAAAAGTTTGGCTTTAAGTATCACGTTGAGCTTTCCACCCGCCCCGAGGACTCCATGGGTTCGGACGAGGACTGGGCGCGCGCCGAGGAGGGCCTGCGTACCGCTCTGGAGAAGCTGGGCATGGACTATGAGGTCAACGAGGGCGACGGCGCCTTCTACGGCCCCAAGATCGACTTCCACCTGGAGGACTCGCTCGGCCGTACCTGGCAGTGCGGTACCGTCCAACTCGACTTCCAGATGCCGCTCAACTTTGATCTGGAGTACGTGGACGCCGACGGCACTAAGAAGCGCCCCATCATGCTGCACCGTGTATGCTTTGGCTCCATCGAGCGCTTCATCGGTATTCTGATTGAGCACTTTGCGGGTAAGTTCCCCACCTGGCTGGCTCCCGTGCAGGTCAAGGCGCTTCCCGTCTCTGAGAAGAGCCGCGACTACGCCCACGAGGTGTGCGCCAAGCTGGAGGAGGCCGGCATTCGCGTGGTCTGCGACGACCGCGACGAGAAGATCGGCTACAAAATCCGCGAGGCCCGCAGCATCGACCGCGTGCCCTACATGCTCATCCTGGGCGAGAAGGAGGTCGAGGCCGGCAACATCTCCGTCCGCGATCGCTCCAACGAGACCGTTCAGATGAGCGTCGACGAGTTTGTTGCGAAGGTGACCGAGGAGATCAAGACTCGCGCTTAAGGCAAACTTCACAACAATTAACAAAGGCGACCGTCCACACTGGGCGGTCGCCTTTTTTCTTACCAAAATAAGAAAAGCCGCTGGTTGAGCGGCTTTTTTGTTGCACAAAAAGGTACAGGTTTTTGTAGAGGGGTATGTAGATGTACCTACTAGCAGTACATTTTGCGTAATCTGGGCAAACGCTGATTAATTGTTCGTATAATGTAATCTGTCGAAAGATACAAAAACCTGTACTTTTGCGACTGCGCCTAGCTGCGAGCGAGAAGCCTGTTCTAAACGCTCCTGCATTTGCGTGCATCGCAAAGCTAAAAGAGGGGGCGAGAACATGGAACAGACGGCACGGCGCCAAGAGCAGCTGCCAGGCGCATTTAACGGCGTCACCACCAACAGCCAGCATGGCCGCGTCCGCTGGTATCTGGTCCACACCCCCAATAGAAAAGAGCGCGAGACCTGCGAAAAGGTCCGCTGCATTATCCCGCACGAGCTGATGCAGGACGCTTTTGTGATGCAAAAGGAGTTCTGGTTTAAGCGGGACGGCGCCTGGTCGCTCCAAACCAAACCCATGTACAAGGAATATTTCTTCGTCGCCACGCACGATGCTGCCGCGCTCGATAGGGCTTTGGCTCAGTTGAGCTTTGGCTGTCGAATCGCCGGCAGTAGGGAGCGGGCGTATATGCCCATGCCGGACGATGCGCAGGACTGGTACCGCAGCGTGCTGGATGACGACGGCGTGGTGCGCAACAGCGTAGCGCGCATAGAAGACGGCGTACTGCACATAGAACAGGGGCCCTTGGTGGGGCAAGAGGCCCGTGTAAAGAAGATTGACCGTCATAAGCGCTGGTGCCTGGTAGACGTGGGCGAGGGTGACTCCACATTTAGGGAGCTGCTGCCACTCGACGTTCCTAGCAAAACGTAAGGGAGACGTTGCATCAGCTTTTCGTTCGCATTTTTGAATTTAACGATTGGGGGATCCCTGGGGAACGGGGACGTAGGTTTGACTGTGGCTGCTAAGGAAATGACAAAGAGCTGTGCATCAATGGGGGATGCTCTGGCTTTCGATCGGATAAAGCCGAGCGGTACGCTTGGCTATCGCTTTGTTAAGAGGCTGTTTGACCTTGTGTTCAGTCTTTTGATGAGTGTTCTACTGCTTATTCCTATTGCTGTGGTGTGCGCACTCATTAGCCTTGAATCGCCCGGCAGTCCTATGTATACGCAAGAGCGCGTTGGCAAGGGCGGAAAGACAATCAGGATTTTTAAGCTTCGCAGCATGGTCGCCGATGCTGGCAACGTGCAGAAGTATCTGAGCCCTGAGCAGCTGCATCAGTGGGAAGTTGAGCGCAAGGTCGATGATGACCCCCGCATTACCAAGATTGGTCTATTCATTCGTAAATGCTCTATTGACGAGGTGTCTCAGTTTCTCAATGTGCTGAACGGTGATCTTTCGATTATTGGTCCTCGTCCCATTACGAGAGATGAGCTTGAGCAGCATTTTTCTGATGAAGAAAAGGCTGAATTGCTTTCTGTCCGGCCCGGCATCACAGGTTTGTGGCAGTCGACCGATCGTAATGAGGCGACGTTCGAAAGCGGTCTACGCCAGCAGATCGAACTCCGATACGTTCAGAACCGCTGCTTCCGCATGGATTTGAAGTGCTTTACCGGCACCTTCGGTGTCATGTTCGGCAAGAAGAAGACGGGGCGATAGATGGATATTTCTATCATCATTCCGACTCTTAATGCTGAACATGAAATTGAGGCGCTTTTAATTGCCCTTGATCGCCAGTCAATTCAGCCGAATGAGATTTTGGTCGTCGATTCCGCATCGGAAGACAAAACTATTGAGTTGGTCCAGAAGCACAAAAGAGTTCGCTTGCTGGAGATTGATCGCCAGGATTTTAACCACGGCACCACAAGAGACATGGCGCTGAATGAATCGAGTGGCGACTTCGTCTGTTTTCTCACCCAAGATGCTGTGCCCGTTTCCGATGACTACTTGAAGCGGCTTGTTGCCCCTATGGTTGAAGACTCGAATATCGCCCTTGTTAGTGGTAGGCAGCTTCCCAAGGCCGATGCCCGTCGTTTTGAACAACTTGTACGTTGTTTTAACTATCCTGACTCACCATCCGTGCGTTCGAAAGGCGATCTCGAAAAACTTGGCATTAAGACGTTTTTTGCATCTGACGCCTGTTCTGCCTATCGACGGACCGCATATCTCGAATGCGGTG
>USPC01000020.1 GCA_900556605.1 uncultured Collinsella sp.
AACTGCGGGAATGGCCTATCCGCTCAATGTGTTCGGCTGAGATCGGAAATCAACCTAACTAACGCAAACCCTCTACCGCATCCGCCAGAAGAGCGGCGGCCCTATCCTGAGCCAGACCGCGCGCCGCCTGACGCATGGCGTCGCGCGCCGCCGCGTCATCGACCAGGTGCAGCAGTTCATCGGCAAAGGCAGAACCGTCGATATCGGCATCGGCGCAGAGCACGCCGGCCCCGGCGTCGACCAGATAACGGGCATTGGTGGTTTGGTGGTCGGCCGTCGCATGCGGGTACGGCACGAGCACCGAAGGCACGGCGAGCGCAGCGATCTCGGCCACGCTCGATGCGCCCGAACGCGAGAGCACCAAATCGGCAGCAGCCAGCATATCGCCCATGTTGTCGATGTAAGGCTGGACGCGGTAACGCTTCGCCTCCTCGGGCGTCAGCGCCAAAGCGCGCTCGGTCTCCTCAAAGCCGTCGGCACCCGTCGAATGCAACACATAGAGGTTCTTGCGCGAAAGCAGCTCGTTTTTGAGCGAAACCACGCGCTCGTTGAGGTGCTGGGCGCCAAGTGAACCGCCAAAGACGAGCAGCAGCGTAGCGTCCTCGGGAACGCCAAGTGCCTTGCGGCCGCGAGCGCGATCGCCCTCGATCACCGAGCGACGTACGGGGTTGCCGGTCATGAGCACGTGGTCAGGGTCACCTTCGCGCTCAAAGACCGAACGCGCTGCCGGCACCGAGATGCACACGCGGGCGGCGTGGGAGCTCATCATCTTGTTGGCCAGGCCCGGAACAGAGTTCTGCTCATGCAGCAGATACGGAACGCCCGCGCCCTTGCACCACCCCAGCAGCGGAACCTCGACATAAGCACCAAAACCGATGGCGGCATCGGGCTTGCCGACCTTTGAGAAATGACTGGCGAGCGCACGCTTGGCTTTGCTGACACGCCACAGCGAGGTCAGCGCCGTCCAAGGGCGGGAGCGGTCGAAGCCCGTGACCGTAATGGGCACAAAATCAAACCCAGCCTCGGGGACCAGACGACCCTCGAGCTTGCGCGACTGGCCCACGAACACAACGTGGTGACCACGGTCACGCAGCTCTTCGGCCAAAGCGAGCGCGGGGTTGATGTGTCCTGCCGTGCCGCCGGCTGCAATAGCAACGGTCATTTTATCGGTCATGGTAGTCCCTTCGTACACGCGGTCCCTGGTCGTCGGTGCGCAGACGCGCCGACGGGTCCGAGTTCAAATCGATTCGATTATATCCGCCGCCCGCGTTGCGAGGGCTGGGGCGCTGCGGACGGCCTTGCGGCGCCGTTCGCTGACGCGGGCGGGCTGCCGGCTCGGTCGCAGAGCCATCCAGGACGGTAAAACCGTTACGCGAAAATCGCTCGCCGCGCACGTGGGGCACGCCGGCGGTACTCTCATCCATAACGGCAAAGCTCTCACGGCGACGGTCGTACTCATCGCGACGGGCGCTCTCGTACGAAACTCGCAGGATCAACCCGGCAAGCATAAGCGACACAATGATCGACGAACCGCCGTAGCTAATAAACGGCAGCGGTTTGCCCGTCATGGGAAACACGTTGAGGATGCCCAGCGCGTTAATCAAAAACTGCACCGCGAGAATGACCGCGGAGCCAGACGCCATAAGCGCGCCCCGACGATCGGTCGCCTGCTCGGCAATGCGAAACGCCGAGTAGATCAGCATCGCAAACACCAAGAAGAACAGCACGGTTCCGACAAAACCGACTTCCTCGCCAATGATGGCCAGGATGTAGTCGTTGTGCGCCTCGGGCAGATACGAGTACTTCATGGTTGAGTTGCCGATGCCACGGCCAAACAGACCGCCCGAGGCAAAGGCCATGATGGCAAGCGTGGCCTGATAGCCGTCACCATACTCGTCGGCCCAAGGGTTCAAGGCAACCTGAATACGCACCATACGGTACGGCTCTGCGACAAGCGCAATCACGATCACGAGAATGCCGAAGATTAGCACGCCGATGATAAATCTGGGGTCGAGACCCGCAAACAACGCCATGCACATGAGGGTCAACAGGATGATCAGGACAGTACCGAAATCGGGCTGGATAAAGATCAGAAAGAGCGAAATGCCCAGGTAGATGCCCATCTTGCGAAGGAATTCGTTGATGTTGCCACCGGGCGAAAAGAAGCGATCAAGCATGATGGCCGAATACGCAATGGCAAATGGCTTTAAAAACTCGGAAGGCTGGAACTGAATACCGGCGATGTTGAGCCAGCGCGTGGCGCCACGGCTGCCGCTGCCCACCAAGAACACCAGAAGCAGTAGCCCTATCATGCCGATGAGGAAGATCCTGAGCACATCCTCCCCAAACCAGCTGTCCGGCAAAACGCGCACGATGGCAATCAGCGCCAGAACACCGACCACGGCAAACGCGGCCTGTCGACCCAGAAAAAACGTCGCCGAGCCATTCTCGTGCAGCGCCTCGACCGAAGACGCCGAGTACACCATCAGCAGGCCAAAGCATACCAAGGTAAACAAGCAGGCCATGAATATCAAACGGGGGCGCATGATACGGGCGGGAACGCCGGCAATATAGCGTTCGCTAAACGACTGCCCACCGCGGCTGGAACACGATGTGATGCGCCGTGAGGAAGCACGGTCCGAGTCGGGCCTCCTCATACCTTGTCGGGGGCTCTCCTCTCTCACCGCAACCCCTATTCCATTTGTGATTTCGCTGTAGCGGCAAGCTGAGCCACGTAGTCCTTAAACACGCGGCCGCGCTCCTCATAGCCCGAGAACTCATCGAACGAAGAGCAGGCAGGTGAAAGTAAGATCACGTCACCACGGCTCGAAAGCGAACGGGCAACGTCCACGGCGTCGCGCAGGTCATCCGCCTGGGCGATATCCACATCGCCATCGACATCGGCCTCGTCCATAGCGGCGGTGAAGCGCTCGCGCGCATCGCCAAAGCAGACGACCGAGCGTACGTTATCCATAACAACGCGCGCGAAGTCCGTGAGCGGCGTGCCCTTATCGTGGCCGCCGAGCAGCAAGATCACGTCGTCATCGGGAAATGCCGTCAGCGCCTTCTCGACCGCATCGGTGTTGGTCGCCTTGGAATCGTTGACGTAGCGCACGCCGTCAATCTCGCCACACGGCTCCACGCGGTGCTCGAGCGGCTGGAACGAGGCAAGACCGCGGCAGACACCATCGACATCGGCACCGACCGCCAAGGCAGCCGTGGCAGCGCACAGGGCATTGATAACATTGTGATGGCCCGAGATCTTGAGCTCGGATGTAGCGATGAGCGGGGTCTCGACGCCCTTCAGACGCACGATCATCTTGCCATCGCGCACAAAGGCGGCATCCTCGCCCTCAGGCTCGTCAAAGGCAACCTTGCAGATGCGACGACCCGGCGTGTAGATGTACTCATCGAACTCGTGAATGCCGGCGTCTTCGACGTCGACAACCGCCAGATCGTCATCGACCATATTGTCAAACAGTTTAATCTTGGCAAGCGCGTAGTTCTTATGGCTCTTATGCCAGCCCAAGTGGTCGGGAGTGATGTTGAGCAGCACCGCCACGCGGGGGTGGAGCTCGGTGGTCGTAGCAATCTGATAGCTCGAGAGCTCAGCCACAAACCACTCGTTGTGGGCTCGGCCGTCAATCTCGTTGACCGGCGGCTCGCCGATGTTGCCAACAGCAACGCTGGCCTCGCCGGCAGCCTTGAGCAGATAATCAGTCAGCGACGTGGTGGTCGTCTTGCCGTTGGTGCCCGTGATGGCAATCCAGTTATCGGGCGACAGGCGATAGGCAAACTCGGGCTCACCCATAATCTGGGCGGCATGCTCGCGCCCGGCCTTAAAGAAGCCCGAGAACTCCGAGATGCCCGGGCACGTCACGCATACGTCATAGGCGCCCTCGACCTGTTCGGTCCCATAGACAAACGACGCACCAGCAGCCTCGAGCGCGCGCGTGGCGTCATTGGGCTCAGAGGTGCCGCCGCCACACACGGTAACGGCGCTTACGCGCTCGGGATGTGCCAGCGCCCAGCGAGCGACATCGAGACCGGATTTGCCCTGACCCAAAACGAGCAGGCTAAAGACATCAGCAAGAGGCATGAAAGACCACTATCCCAACTGGAAGAACAAAGCAAGGCCAACGGCACCAAAGGCCGCAGCGATAATCCAAAAACGGATGACAACCTTGGTCTCGGCCCAGCCCTTCTTTTCGAAATGATGATGGATGGGCGCCATAAGGAAGACGCGCTTGTGCGTAAAGTGGAAATAGACAACCTGAATCATGACCGACAGGGTCTCAACGATAAACAGGCCGCCGATGATGAGGGAGACGACCTCGGTGTTGGTCATGATGGACGTGCAGGCAAACGCGGCGCCCAGGGCAAGCGAGCCGGTATCGCCCATAAAGATGCTCGCCGGATAGCAGTTGAACCACAGAAAGCCCAAGCAGGCACCGGCACACGCGGTGCAGAAGATGGACAGGTTCACGTCTCCGTGCAAAAACGCCATGGCAGCCATGGCGAGCATGGCAATCATAGAGGTGCCGCCAGCAAGACCATCAAGGCCATCGGTCAGGTTCACGGCATTAGAAAGACCGGCGATCATCAGCCAGCAAAAGACAATGTAGAGCCACGGGAACGAAAGGCCGCAGATGGTGGTCGAAAGAACACCGAGGTCAATCGTCAGGCCGCCGGGAAAACGAATCTCGGGGGCGACGCCGCACCAGTTGACGGCGAGCACCGTAAAGGTGACACAGATAATGGTTAGGCCGATCATCTTGGCATGAGGCGTCAGACCGAGCGAGCGCCCATGCGTAACGGAGGTCAGGTCGTCGATCAGGCCCAGCACGCCGGTCGCCAGCGTGGCGAGGAGCACGAGCACGAGCTCGGTGGTGAGCTTGCCCATCAGCAGACAGGTCAGCGAGATCGCGACGAGGATGACAACGCCACCCATGGTGGGCGTTCCCTGCTTAACCAAATGACGCTTGGGTCCGTCGGCACGAACCTGCTGGCCGATACCCTCGACCTTGAGTAGCTTGATCCACCACGGCATGAGCAGCAGCGCAATGGCGGCGGCGATGCCAAGCCCCAAAAAAGCCTGATACGTTGGATACGAGGGATTGCCGAACATGGGCTAGCACACACCTTCCACAAAGCGGTCGAGCTCAACAAAGCGGGAACCCTTGACCAGTACAACATCATGTTTTTCAAGCGCGCCGCCCATGCGGTCGAGCACCTGCTGATAATCGGAGAACACCTGGATGCGGTCCTCGTCCATACCCATCATGCGCGCGGCATCGGCCATAAGCTGGGCCAGCTCACCACCGACGCACGCCAGCATGTCGAGCTTCTTGGCGGCGGCATAGGCGCCCACGAGCTCATGCATGCGAGGAGCCTCATCGCCCATCTCGCCCATCTCGCCCAGGATCGCCATGCGAGACCCCGTGCACGAAAGCGAGCACAGCAGGTCGAGACCGGCTGCCATGGATTCGGCACTGGCGTTATAGGAATCGTCGATGACGCGGGCACCGCTCTTGGCGCGCTTGATCTCCTGGCGGTGACCGGTGATCGTGAGGCCCCTAAAGGCAGCATCGATCTGCTCGGGCGTCAGGCCCAGGCGATAGGCAACCGCGGCGGCCTTAACGGCATTTGGGACGGACTGCACGCCGGGGATGGCAAGCATGGTATCGATCGTCTCGCCCTGGCCAAAATCGAGCGTAAAGACCGGACGGCCCTCGTCATCAACACGAATGTCGCGGGCACGGACCTCATCATCGTCCGAGACGCCGGCCAGCATCACGTCGATACCAGCAGGCTGGGCGAACGTATCGCGAATGAACGGCGTAAAGTCGTCCTCACCGCCCAAAACCAGCAGCGGCAAATAGTCGCCGGCGGCGCGCATACCCTGGACAATCTCGGCCTTAGCGCGGGCGATGTTCTCGCGGCTGCCCAAAATGCCGATGTGAGAGGTACCAATCTTGCTCACGATGGCAAGGTTGGGATTGGCGGACTTGGACAGGCGCTCAATCTCGTGGAAATGGTTCATGCCCATCTCGAGCACCAGGACCTCGGTATCGGCCGGAGCGGAAAGCACCGTGAGCGGCATGCCGATCAGGTTATTGAAATTGCCCTTGGTGGCCCAGACACGATAGCGCTTGGCGAGTACAGCGGCGAGCACGTCCTTGGTCGTCGTCTTGCCGATGGAACCGGTAATGGCAACGACCAGGCAGCCAAGCTCCAGGCGATACGTGTGCGCCAAACGCAGCAGAAACTCCTCGGGATCATCGGTCAGCAAGATGGCACAGCCCCTGTCCTGTGCCAGCGAGACCAGCTCGGCCTCGGGCTCACGCGTCATCACGACGGCGCCGGCACCCGACTGGACGGCACGGGAAGCAAAATCATTGCCGTCGACGTTTTCACCGGGAAAGGCGACGAAAATCGTCCCTTCCTCGACCTGGCGCGAGTCGATAACGCACCCGCGGCATACCCGATCGGCTTCTCCCGTCACGGTTCGGGCCCCTGTTGCGGCCGCGAGGTTGTTGACGGCGATCTCTATCATTGCAGCTCCCCTGTAAACCTAATAATGCTATCGGCGTATTGTATCCCAGCGCCGCGCATGCGTGGTGCAGGGCATGTGAACACCCTCATATGGGGCAACAAACCAGGCCCCAAAGATTGTAACCCCCTACCTCGTGTGCGGGACACCCAGCACGTCGAGCGCGTTGGCCATAATGGACTGGAACGGCACCGCAGCGGCATCCGAGCCGCTCGGCGTTCCGTCGAGCGTGATATAGCACAGCACCTTGGGCGATTGTGCCGGTGCAAAGCCCATAAAGGACGACATATAGTTCTCCTTGAGGTAGCCGCCGTTCTCGTCGGCTCGTTCGGCCGTACCGGTCTTACCCGCCACGTCATAGCCATCAACCGCGCCGCCAACGCCCGTTCCCTCGGACACGACCGTCTGCATGCACGATGTCACCTGAGATGCGGCATCCTCAGAAATCGCACGCTCGCCTTCGCCCCAGTCCTTCTCGTCGCCTTTGCTGGACTTATAGAAGTGCGGTGTCGTCATCACGCCGCCGTTGGCGATGCCGCCCACGGCACGTGCGATCTCAATCGGCGAGACGGACAGTGCCTGTCCAAAGCTCATCGAGCCCAGCGTGGCGCCGTCATACTGGTCACGCTCCTTGACGATACCCAGGCTCTCTCCCGGAAAATCGACACCCGAGCTGTGACCGATGCCCCACTTGTCCACATAGGCGGCAAAGTCGTCGGCACCGATCTTGCGCCCCACTAGGACAAAGCCCACGTTGGACGAACGGCGCATCATCTCGCGCACATCCATGGTCATGGCATAGTCGCGCTTGTCGGCATCGGTGACGGTATCGTCGCCCACCTTGATGCTCGCCGGCACCTCAAACGACGTACTCGATCGCACGACGCCCAAGTCGAAGCCGGCGCCCGCCACGAGCGTCTTAAAGACCGAGCCGGGCTCGTAGGCGTCGGTAACCAGGCGCAGATTCATATCCTCGGTCTTGGCATTCTCCAGATCGGTCTGGTCGTAGGTCGGGTACGAGCAGGCTGCCAAAATCTCGCCTGTCGTAGGATCGGTGACCAGCGCCGAGCCGTTCTTGGCCTTAGTCTTCTCAACTGCCTCTGCCAGGGCATCCTCGGCCGCACGCTGGATATTGACGTCGAGCGTCGTCACGATATCAACGCCGTCGACCGCAGCCACCTTTTTATAGGCACCGCCCGCGATATAGCTGCCGTCCCTCGCGCGCTCGCGTACGAGAGAACCGTTCGTGCCGGTCAGAAGCTTGTTGTATTGCTTTTCGAGACCCGTCAAGCCGTCGTTGTCTACATTCACTACGCCCAGCACCTGCGATGCCAGATTGCCGTATGGATATACGCGCTTCATGGCCTGCTCAAAAAGCACGCCGGGCAGGTTCTTCTTCTCCAGCGCCGCAACATCGTCTTCGTCCACCTGGCGCTTGATATACACCCAGGTTCCATCGGACTCAACGAGCTTGCGGCAGGTCTTTTTATCGATTCCAGTTGCCTTGACCAGCGCCGACACCGTCTTATCAACATCCTCGACAAGCTGCGGGTTCACGGCGATGTTGCGACATTCGACCGACGACGCCAACACGTTGCCGTTGCGGTCGTAGATGGTGCCGCGTTTGGCATAGAGGGTCTGCGCAAGCAGGCGGCGCGCATCGGCACGCTCGCGCAGTTTATCGGCTTCGACAATTTGATAGTCGGCAAGGCGAAAGACGCCCAAGCCCAAGCCAAGCCCGATGAAGCCCATGACGGCTTTGCGGCGAGGCAGAGGCACGCCTGTGAGCCATTCGGTCGACGAACTCTTGCGCGACCTGGTGTTATGCACTTGAGGGCCGCCCGAGCCACGAAGACGCGACGCAGGGTCGTTGCCATAGGACGGCCCCGCGTTGTAAGATGGCCGACCCGTTCCTTGATAATCAGAACGTCCCCGCGAGGAGGGACGTCCAGACCCGTGGCTCCCGTCGGAACCGCGGCGATAGTCATTTGTCATACTCAGCTACCGTCTTATTTACTGAGCGGCCGCAGTCGAGCTAGCGCCCGCGGCTGCATCCTGCGAAAAGTCAAGCGTAACGCTCTCGCTGGGCTCCACCATGCCATAGGCACCCGCAAGATCGCGAATGCGCGTGTCGGCACCATAGACCGAATGCATGACCTCAAGGCTAGAACTCTCGTCGGTCGCCTTCTCGAGCGTGTTGGTAAGCTCTGCGTTGCCGTTGAGCACCTGGGCCGTAACACCGGCAAGTGCCACTCGCGCGACACCGATTGTCATGAAGATAGCTGCAATGATGCAAACCGTTTTAAGAACGCTCATGAAAACCGGGCTTACCGCCTGGTTTGCCTGACGGCCCGCGCCCGTGTAGACATCAAAACGCGGCGTGCGCTGCTCACGAGGGGCAGCGGGCGCCTGCGGTGCCTCGCGGTAGGCGGGCATGGCGTTCATATCATAGGCGAGTGCTGCGTTTGAGGTGTTATAGCCCATGATATGCCGCCTCCCATCCCGAGTACGTTGGTAGTGTGTTTAAGCTTCGTTTATGGTGCGAGCGGGAGGTCCAATTTCGCGCGGCCACGCCTACAGGCGCTGCGCCACGCGGATCTTGGCTGATCTCGCCCGTGGGTTGCGCTCAACCTCATCGGGTTGGGCAACCAAGGGTTTGCGGGTGATGACCTTGAGTATCGGCACGTTGCCGCACACGCACACCGGAATCTCCGGCGGGCACGTGCACCCCTGGCTCATCTCCTTAAAGTGGTTCTTTACGATACGGTCCTCGAGCGAGTGATACGAGATGACGCAGATACGCCCGCCCGGGTTGAGCCACCTGGTGGCGGCATCAAGCCCTCGTTCGAGCACATCGAGCTCGTGATTGACCTCGATGCGAATGGCCTGGAAACTTTTCTTGGCCGGGTGTCCGCCATGCCGACGAGCGGCAGCCGGGATACCCGCCTTGATGATCTCGACAAATTGGCCGGTGGTTTCGATCGGTTCTTGCTCGCGGCGGCGCACGATCTCGCGCGCGATCTGCGAGGCGAACTTCTCTTCGCCGTAGACGCGTAGAATCCGGGCGAGGTCGTGTTCGTTATAGGTGTTGATGACCTCAGCTGCGTTTAAGGTGTTATTACCCGGATCCATCCGCATGTCCAATGGGGCGTCCTCGTTATACGAAAAGCCCCTGCCAGGGATATCGAGTTGCGGCGACGAAACGCCCAAATCGAACAGGAAGCCATCGACCCCGGGCACCTCGGCCGAGCAAAGTAGCTCGTCCAAGTCGCCGAAGTTGCCCTTCAGCAGCTGGTGCGGAACGCCGGGAACCTCGCGGTCCAGACGGGCGCCAGCGGCCTCGAGGGCCATGTCGTCCTGATCGACGCCGAGCAAAAGGCCCGTCTCCCCCACCTGCGCGGCCATCTTTACCGAATGGCCGGCACCGCCAAGGGTGCAATCGCAGACAACGGAGCCGCTCTTTAGCCGCAGCGACTCAAGCACTTCGCCGAGCATGACAGGTTCATGCCGATATTCTTGTGTCAAGATCCCACGCTCCATCCGTTACCCGTGCCTTGCCCTTACGAGAAGAAGAGGTCCAGCAGGGCCTCATCGTCATCGTCCTCATCGGCCGCGGCGCGATCCCAAACCTCAAGGTGGTCGTAGTTGCCCACAACCGTGACCTCGCGGTCGAGGTTCGCCTGCTTGCGGAGAGACTCGGAAAGACCGATACGACCGGCGCTGTCCACGTCCATCGACGTGGTGCGCTTGTTGATCGCCCTCATGAGCTTCTGGTCATTAATGTCACGCGGGTTAAAACCCTCGTGGCCCTCACGACCCGCGAAGAGTCCTTCAACCCACTTATCGAAGGCCTCGGCAGAGAACACGTACAGAGCATCGACATCCAGGGCTTTGAACACGCGAACGTGCTCTCCAAGCTCCTCGCGAAGGGGTGCAGGCAGGGACAGACGACCTTTTGCATCGAGATTGCGCTCGTATGCACCCGTCATTCCCATGTGCGCCCTCCCCTCGGTTACTCAGATGGCACGTACGCGGGGAACCACCCCGCCTGTCGACGTCATTAATAATATGGGGAACCACCCCATTTTTCAACACCTTTCCCCCTGTCTCTTATACACATCTGACGCTGCCGACGACTCCTTACGTGTAGA
>USPC01000021.1 GCA_900556605.1 uncultured Collinsella sp.
ACTGCGGGAATGGCCTATCCGCTCAATGTGTTCGGCTGAGATCGGAAATCAACCAGTCTTCCTGCAATTTCGAACATGTGGCCTATAACAATTAGGGCCGATTTTACTCGTTAACTGTTACAGATTGAGACGTTTGTGAGCCGTGTCGACCGTTTGTCTCGATCTGTAACACGTAGAGGAAGATTTGCCCTGTAGATGTTACAGACCGAGACAATCAGCCGGACCCGCCGCGTCCGCCTCGTCATCTGTGGTTTACGTGGGGGCATACGGAGTGCGGGTATACTAACCGGCGGCGAATCTGCTCCATCGCTTAGAGCTGCTGCGTCTGGACGGCGCGTGATAGGGCTGCCAAAGCGATCGCCAGCGTGCTGAGCAACGTCCTCTCTGTGCGCACCTGTTTTTGTATGTATTAGCGCACTACCAAGCACGCCCGCGCGGCCGCATGCCGTGCCCATAACGCGTGCAGATAAGGAACAACAACATATGCGTAATTCTGTATCCGACGTCACGGACGCCGAGATTCTGGACGAGACCCGCGAGGCCATGACCCAGGCTGCCTTCGATGCCGCCGATGAGGCCAATGCTGCCCAGGCCGTCGAGTCCGCTACCGAGAGCCTGCCCGCCTTTGACGAGCTGGGCCTCTCCGACGAGATGCTTCGTGCTATCGAGAACCTGGGCTACACGGCGCCGACGCCCGTGCAGGCCGGCTCCATCCCCGTGGTGCTCGAGGGCCGCGACCTGCTTGCCGCCGCTCAGACCGGCACCGGCAAGACGGCCGCCTTTTTGCTGCCGACCATGAACAATCTGGAGCACATCGCTCCTCCCAAACCCGTGCGCGAGCGCGGCGGCCGCAACCGTCGTCGCGGTGCTAAAAAGCCCGAGGGCAACGGTCGCGGCCCCGTGATGCTCGTCATCACCCCTACGCGCGAGCTTGCCCAGCAAATCGACGAGGTCGCAAGCAAAATCGCCGACGTCACCGGCCATGTTGCCGTGACCGTCGTGGGCGGCGTGAGCTACAAGCCGCAGACCGCGGCACTTAAGTACGGCTGCGACATCCTGGTCGCAACGCCGGGCCGTCTGGTCGATCTGATCGAGCAGGGCGCCTGCCACCTGGACGAGGTTAAGGTCCTGGTGCTCGACGAGGCCGACCGTATGCTCGACATGGGCTTTTTGCCCGCCGTCCGGCGCATTGTGCGCGAGACGCCGGCCGAGCGTCAGACGCTGCTGTTCTCGGCGACCCTCGACGAGGAGGCCGTGGGCGAGATCACCGACCTGGTGAGCGACCCGGCCCGCGTGGAGATCGCACCTGCCACGTCGACCGCCGACACCGTCGACCAGTTTGTGTTCCCGGTGTCCATCGAGGCCAAGAATAACCTGTTGCCCGAGTTCCTCAAAAAGGAGGGCCCGGAGCGCACCATCGTCTTTATGCGTACCAAGCACCGCGCCGACAGCTGCTGCCGTCGTCTGGAGCGCAAGGGCATCAAGGCCGCCGCGATTCACGGCAACCGCAGCCAGGCCCAGCGCGAGCGTGCCCTTTCGGCCTTCCGCGACGGCACCGTCGACGTGTTGGTGGCGACCGACGTGCTCGCCCGCGGCATCGACATCAGCGACGTGCGCTACGTCGTGAACTTTGACGTGCCGGCCGAGCCGACCGACTACATCCACCGTATTGGCCGTACGGGTCGTGCCGGCGAGCTGGGCTGGGCCATCACGTTTGTGACCGAGCAGGATGTCGATGAGTTCTACGAGATCGAGAAGCTCATGGACAAGACCGCCGACATCTACGAGGCCGGCGACCTGCATGTGGGCCCCAATCCGCCCGCGGTTGACCCCGAGCGCGATCCTGCGGCCTTTAAGGTGAAGAAGAAGACCAAGCGCGGCAAGTCCAAGAGCAAGAAGAAGCTTGAGCAGGCGCGTCGCGACGGCAAACGCAACGGCGATGACTACGGCGATGTGGCCGGTCGTTCCAACCGCGGCCGCGACGAGCGTCGCGGCGACGGCGAGCGTCCGAGCCGTCCCAAGCGCGGCGGCAAGACCCGCGTGCGCGAAGGCGTTCAGGCTCGCGTGGACGAGGCTGTTGAGAGCGTGGCCCGCGAGGTGGCTGCCGAGGAGCGCGGCGGTGCTGTCGAGCAGGCCCCGCGTGGCAACCGTGCCGAGCGTCGTGCCAAGCAGTTCCAGGGCGAGGCACATCGCCGCCGCCGCGAGGACGAGGATCGCGGTGGCCGTCGTCGTGTCGAGCGCGAGGACGAGGGCCGCGGTTCGCGCGGTGGCAAGCGCGGTTCGGGCGACCGCCGTCGTTCCGGTCGTGATGACGAGCGCGGCGGCCGTGACGAGCGTCGCGGCGGCGAGGGTCGTGGTGAGCGTGCTGCCCGTGGCGGTGAGTCCCGTGGCGGCAAGCGCTTTGAAGAGCGCGGTAGCCGCGGCGGCGAGCGTCGCGAGGGTGCTCGCGGCAATGGCGGCCGCGGCGGCGCTGGTCGTTCTAACGAGTTGCGCGACCGTCGTGATCCGCGTGCCAGCCGCGATCGTCGCGATGACTGGCGCAACTACGACGATACCCGCGAAGAGCGTCGCGGCGGCTACCGTGGTGGTCGCGGCGGCAACCAGGCCGGTTCCCGTGGCGGCCGCGCCGGCGGTCGCGATAACCGCGGCAGCTATGGCAACAGCCGTGGCGGCAAGCGTGGTAGCAGCTCCCGTCGTCCCGGTGACGGCGGCGGCAAGCGCAAGTAACATACGCGTCTCGCGGTAAGGCGAGGCGACCAGAGGGCTCCGGGCATGTTTTTGCTCGGAGCCCTTTTGTCCCCCGGGGCGCGCCGTGCATTTTCGGGAGTTTTCAGCAAGCCGGGGTGGCTGCATACGCGCCGGAAGCGCCTATTTGATCTCGCGGGACCCCTCGACGGGTGATTCTGGACGAGCCCTTTACCGGACTAGATACCGCTGCGCGCGACGCATGCGCCGAAGTCGTGCTCGACTTGCTCGACGGTCGCATGCTGTTGCTTGCTACGCACGATGCCGTCGACGCTCAGGCCCTCAATATCTCGGACATCATCACGCTCTAAATACTTATTCAGCAACAAAATGATCCGTTTTCCTCCGTCCCCAAGGGATCAGGTGTGCTATTCTATCTGCGGGGTAATACTTAGGATTACCAAGTAATACCAACGCCGTAGAAACAAACTCCAGATGCGGGCCAATCGGGCTGCCTTCACAGCCCGTCGCCCAGCCGCGTGGCCCGCATCTATCCGCACCACCGTCGTTTCAAAAAGGAAGCGCCATGGCAGAACACATGACCCCGGTTGTCGCGAAGGTCTTGCCCGAGGAAAAGGCGGCCTTCGCGGCGGCAACCCAGCTCGTAGGCACCACGCCGTCCAACGCCATCCGCATGTTTATCGCCGCGTTTAATCGCTGCGGCACCTTTCCGTTCGACATTTCGCCCAGCGGGGCCTTTGGCACTGTGCCCGATTCTCATCAATAAGTGATCCGTTTTCCTCCGTCCCCATGGGATCAGCTCTCTACCGAGTTGTGGTAGAACTAGGGAACGGTTTTGAGGAGGTTGGCATGCTCAATGCGATGGCGTGGGCGCTTGCATGTTTTGGCGTTGTCGCTGCCGATATAGCCCTGAGCGTGGTTCTGTTTTCGGTTCTCGATGCCGTATCGGTGCTGACGGGCTATCCGATCGACAATCTCGATATCCAATGGTTCCAGGCTGCCGCTCAGACGGCGTCGTTTTTGATGGCGCTGCTGTGGTGGCGTTATCTGTGGCCCCGCTCCTTCATGGCGCGCCGGCAAGGTGAACGTCCGCTCGGCGGGGGAGCAAGTGCTGCATGGAAGCGCATCGCTTGCGTTGTCGTGATTGGCCTTGCCCTGCAGGTGGTCGTTGGCTACGTGACCGACGCCGTGCTGTCGCTGTTGCCCGATGCCGCGGCCGACTACAGCGAGCTTGTCGAGGAAACAGGCATGGGCGACACGAGCTATCTGGCCGTCCTGACCACGGTGCTCGGCGCGCCGTTTTGCGAGGAACTGCTGGTGCGCGGTATCATTTTTGAGTTTTCGCTGCGCGCGTTTAATCCGCAGTGCCGCCCACTTTGGAAGCGCCGGCGTCGTGCGAGCGCGCAGGACGGAGCCATGGTGCCCTGGGCGGCCCCAAGCACGTGGGGTATCGCCGCGGCGATTGTGCTGCAGGCGGCAATCTTCGGTTTTATGCACATGAATTGGGTGCAGGGCTGCTATGCGGGCGCTGCCGGTCTCATTTTTGGCTGGGTGCTCGTGACGACCGGAAAGCTTCGCTATACGATCCTGCTGCACTTTGCCTTTAACGCCGGGTCGTATCTCATGGGCCTGCTGTGGTTTGTGAACACGCCGCTCGACGTGGCGGTCACGGTCGCTATCGCCGGTGTCATCCTCGTTGAGGCGATGCGCTCACTGCGCCAATCGTGCCGACAGAGCGCCGCGACCACATCTACCGCATTTCCACGCTAGTTGCGACGCCCGCCTCCGTTGGCGCCCTGTCGTCCCTGCGCCGCACGGTTGCGGCCTGCGGTGTTCTGTGCACGCGACATGCCTCCGTGGCCCTTGTTGCCCTTGGGCCCCTTGCCAGCGCCGCCGCCGTGGGCCTTGCTGTCCTTCTTGCCGGTGCCATGCCCACCGCCAGCAGACGTCTCGCCCGGACGCGGGGGCACGGGGCGAATCAGGCAATGCTTGGTGTAGCCGATCAGGTCGCGACGGCCGGCTTTTTCCAGCGCCTCGCGCACCAGCTTGTAGTTCTCGGGCTTGCGATACTGGATGAGCGCGCGTTGCATGGCCTTCTCGTGCGGGTCACGCGCTACGTAGATCGGCTCCATGGTGCGCGGGTCCACGCCGGTGTAGTACATGCACGTCGACATGGTGGACGGCGTGGGGTAGAAGTCCTGCACCTGCTCGGGCATGTAGCCCATGTCGCGCACGGCCTCGGCAAGGTCCACGGCTTCCTTCATGGTTGAACCGGGGTGGCTCGAGATCAGGTACGGTACCACGTACTGCTTGAGTCCGTATTCACGGTTCAAGCGCTCAAATTTGCGACAGAACGCATCGTAGACGGCGCGGCTCGGCTTGCCCATCACGGACAGCACCGCGTCGCTCACGTGCTCGGGTGCTACGCGCAGCTGGCCCGAGACATGGTGCTCTAGCAGTTCGCGCAAAAACTCGTCCGAGGCGTCGGCCATGGTGTAGTCAAAGCGGATGCCGCTGCGGACGAAGACCTTCTTGACGCCCGGCAGCTGGCGCAGGTCGCGCAGCAGCTGCGTGTAGCCGCTCTCGTCGACCACCATGTTCTTGCACACGCTCGGCCACAGGCAGCGCTTGTTCTTGCACACGCCGTGCTTGAGCTGTTTGTCGCAGGCGGGACGGCTAAAGTTGGCCGTCGGTCCTCCCACGTCGTTGATGTAGCCCTTAAACTCGGGATCGCGCGTGAGCAGCTCGGCCTCGCGCATGATCGAGTCGTGGCTGCGCATCTGCAGCACGCGGCCTTGGTGGAAGGTGAGGGCGCAAAACGAGCACTCGCCAAAGCACCCGCGGTTGGAGCTGATCGAAAACTTGATCTCGGCAAAGGCCGGCACGCCGCCCGCGGCATCGTAGTCGGGATGCCAGTCACGTGCGTAGGGGAGTTCGGCCACCTCGTCCATCTCGTCGGTGGTGAGTGTCGCCGACGGCGGGTTCTGCACCACATAGACGCTGTTGGGGTAGGGCTCTACCAGGCGATGCCCGGTGATGGGGTCCATATTCTGCTGCTGCACATTAAAGCTGCGCGCGTAGTTGAGCTTGTCGGCGACAAGGTCGTCCCAGCTGGGCAGCAGGTCGTAGTCGTAGACCTCGTCGAGCGAACCCGTGCGGTAAACGGTGCCGTTGATATAGGTAATCTGATCGACGGGCAGTCCGGCGTCGAGCGCGTCGGCGATCTCGACGATCGCGTGCTCGCCCATGCCGTAGATGAGGATGTCGGCGCCCGAGTCGAGCAGTACCGAGCGCTTGAGCTTGTCCTGCCAGTAGTCGTAGTGGGCCAGGCGGCGCAGGCTCGCCTCGATGCCGCCGATGATGATGGGGGCGTCCTTGAACGTCTGGCGGATGAGGTTGCCGTAGACCGTGACGGCTCGGTTGGGACGGTGCCCCTCCTCGCCACCGGGGGTATAGGCGTCGGTGTGGCGGCGGTGCTTGGTCACCGAATAGTGGTTGACCATGGAGTCCATGTTGCCGGCACTGACGAGAAAGCCTAGGCGCGGCTCGCCGAGCACGGTGATGCTGGCGGGGTCGGTCCAGTCGGGTTGGCAGATGATGCCCACTTTGTAGCCGTGCGCGTCGAGGACGCGGCTGATGATGGCCATGCCAAAGCTGGGATGGTCCACGTAGGCGTCGCCGCAGATGCTGTCTCTTATACACATCTGACGCTGCCGACGACTCCTTACGTGTAGA
>USPC01000022.1 GCA_900556605.1 uncultured Collinsella sp.
GTCGTTGGGGACGTTCTTGTTTGACTAGTCGTTTAAGAACGTCCCCAACGACTAGGTCCATAGAAACGCCGCATTACCGTCGCCAACAGCGAAAACGTCCCTAAGCGAGCAAGGTGACGTGAAAAAGGAGGGAAGCGTACTTTGGTACGCGACCGACGATTGAACGTCAGATTGCCGCTTAGGGGCGTTTGCAGCGTCGGTAGGTTACGGCGTTCTACGAACGCCGTAACCTACAGCGCATCAGCGCAGCGCTTACAGATATGCGCGTGGCCGTTGTACTCGCCGACGGTGGTGCGATAGTTCCAACAACGGTCGCAGCACTCGCCCTCAGCAGCCTCAATAGCAACGGAAAGCTCCTCGCCCTGGGTAAGCTCAACATCGGAGACGATGTAGAACTCGGCCAGGTCGACCGCCTTGTCGCCGGTCAGCAGCGCGTACATCTCGGCGGGAACGACCGCCTTGACGCGGACCTGCTGGCTCTTGGTGAAGGTGCCGGCAGAACGGGCATCCTCAAGGGCCTTGGTCACGGCGCTACGGAGCTCGAGTGAAGCCTCGAGCACGCCCTCGAACTCATTGGCCTCGTCGACCGTGATGGGCGACTTGTACCAATCGAGCAGCGCGGCGTACTTCTGATGATCGACGCAGCCGGCGGGCGCATAGGCCATGGCCTCATCGACGGTGTAGGACAGGATCGGCTGCAGATCACGCATGAGCATCGAGAAGAGCTCGGCGAGCACGGTCTGGGCGCTGCGGCGCTCGAGCGAGCCGGGCTTATCGCAGTACAAACGGTCCTTCAGGGCGTCGAGGTACACGTTGGAAAGCTCGGTAACAACAAAGTCGTAGAGCGCACGGTAGGCACGCGGGAACTCATAGCAAGAGTAGGCGTCGTCGACCTCGGCCTGGACCTGGGTCAGACGGGCAACCATGAGCTTGTCGAGCGGCAGCAGGTCGGCAAAGGCGACGCCGTCGGTCTCGGGCACAAACTGGCCTTCGAGCTCGGAGAGCAGGAAGCGCAGCGTGTTGCGGAAACGACGGTAGGCATCGGACGTACGAGCGAGAATCTCGTGGTCGATAGAGACGTCGGAGCTGGTATCGACCGAGGCGACCCACAGGCGGATGATGTCAGCGCCCATCTCGTCACAGACCTTGTTGGGGTCGATGACGTTGCCGAGCGACTTGGACATCTTGCGGCCCTGGCCGTCGAGCGTGAAGCCCTGCGAGACGACAGCCTTGTACGGAGCGTGGCCGTTGGCACCCACCGAGGTGAGCAGCGAGCTCTGGAACCAACCACGATGCTGGTCGGAGCCCTCGAGGTACACGTCCGCCGGGTACTCCAGCTCGGGGCGGTACTCGCAGACGGCCTTCCAAGACACGCCGGAGTCCCACCACACGTCGAGGATGTCCTTATCGGCCTTGAGGTGATGGCCACCGCACTTGGGGCAGACGCAGGCCTCGCCTAAGTAGCTCTCGGGGGCATCGGTGAACCAGGCGTCGGAGCCCTTCTCGTGGAAGAGCTTGATGACGGCGTCTAGCGTGGCATCGTTCATGACCTTCTCGCCGCAGTCGGCGCAGGTGTAGCTGGGGATAGGCACGCCCCAGTTGCGCTGACGGCTGATGCACCAGTCGGGACGCTGCTCGACCATGGCACCGATGCGGTTGGCCGCGTGGGCCGGATACCACTTGACGTTCTCGCGGACCTCTTTGCCAGCCTGCTCGCGCAAACCGGTCTTGTCCATCGAGACAAACCACTGGTCAGTAGCACGGAAGAGCACCGGGTGCTTGCAGCGCCAGCAGTGCGGATAGCTGTGCGCGATCTTCTTCTCGAGAACCAGGGTGCCGCGCTCGCGCAGGAACTCGATGATATGCGGGTTGGCCTCATCGGTATCCATACCGCTGAAGGGACCACCGGTGCCAAACTCCTCGCCGGTGTAGAACTTGCCGTCGTCATCGACCGGCATGCAGATGTCGGTGATGCCCTCCTTGAGGCAGGCGAAGTAGTCGTCGACGCCGTGGCCAGGCGAGTTGTGGACGATACCGGTACCGTCGTCGACACCGACGTAATCGGCCAGCAGCGCCACGCCCTCAACACCGTCAAAGATCGGCTGCTTGTAGTGGATGTGGTGGAAGGTCTCAGCGGGAACCACATAGGGCTTGCCGGCGACCATAACCGGGGTGTACTCCCAGCCAAACTCCTCGCAGCACTTGGGAGCCAGGTCCTCGAGCATGACCTCGGCACGGCCATCGTGCTCAACGGCGACATAGGCGGCGCCGGGCTTAAGGGAAACGGCCTGGTCAGAGGGGATGGTCCACGGCGTGGTCGTCCAGATGATAAAGTCGACCGAGCCGTCGAAGTTCTCGAGGCCGGCGGGCTTGGAGGTCATCTCAAAGCGCACGAAGATGGAGGGGCTCGTCTCGTCGGAGTACTCAATCTCGGCCTCGGCCAGCGCGGTGTGGCAGTGCTTGCACCAGTGAACCGGCTTGTGGCCGCGATAGATCATGCCCTTATCGAACATGGCCTTGAAGACCTCGATGTCGGCGGCATCGTGCTGGTGATAGAGCGTCAGATAGGGGTTATCCCAGTCGCCGAGCACGCCCAGACGACGGAAACCGGCCTTCTGCAGCTCGATGTTCTCGACAGCGAACTCGTTGCAGAGCTCACGAATCTTGGCCGTGGGGGTCTGGTTGAACTTCTCGGTGCCGAGCTTCTCCTCGACCTTGTGCTCGATCGGCTGACCATGGCAGTCCCAACCGGGGACATAGGGAACCTCATAGCCCTGCATCATCCAGTAGCGGTTGATCATGTCCTTGGAGATCTTGTTCATGGCGTGGCCGATGTGGATCGGGCCGTTGGCGTACGGAGGACCGTCGTGCAGCACGAACTTCTTGTGACCCTCGTTCTTCTTCAGAACCTGCTCGTAGACCTTGTTGTCCTGCCAGTCCTTGAGTCGCTTGGGCTCGGACTTGGAAAGACCGGCACGCATGGGAAAACCGGTCTTGGGCAGATTCATCGTCTGCTTGTACTCGTTTGCCACGGTACCCCTTTCATGTCGTGGGCGCGCACGCCCTCTGGGCACCAAAAAAAGCGCCCGTCCCTGCAAGCTGGGACGAAGCGCCACAAAACGGGCTGTGCGCCCGCAAAAGCTCTTCGCTTAACCACCCAGCTTAGATGCCCTCGCCCGCGTCGCCGCGCGCTCGCATCCGTTACTCGGCTGGTCTGTATCGACGACCATCTCGGCGATGTCTACTAAGACGAACCTCGAGGCACGTCCGTTGGGACCGCAGCTCCGGGGTGATTTTCATCGGTCGCATGCACGGGTTCTCAGCGCTCCCCGCTCTCTGTAGCATGCGAACGGCCGACTACTCGTCCCCATCAACGCTTATGCGGAGTATGCTAGCACGTTCCGCGCCGGCGAAAAACCCTCAACACTGGTTTTATACGTTCGAAATTTCTCGCTATTTCAGCCCTTCTCTAGGAGCAAAATACCTGAAAGCACTCTATCGAACGAAAGAAGGTTGCTATGCGCACGATTGGAATGAGCGACTACACCGTTGGCGAGGATTGCTTTGACGAGCTGCCCGGCGCGCTGGCCGAGTACGGCGCGAAGAAGGTCGCGATCATCGGTGGCAAGCGGGCACTGGCTGCAGCGCTGCCGGGCATCATGGCGGCACTTGAGGGTACCGATGTCGAGGTTCTGGAGACGAGCGTCTATGGCACCAACAGCACGCGTGCCAATATCGCCAAGGTCGTAAACTCCCCTGCCTGCCAGGAAGCTGACGTGCTTATTGCATGCGGTGGCGGCAAGGCGCTCGACACCGTGAAGACCGCAGCTATCGAGCTCAAGAAGATCGTCTTTACCGTGCCTACAATATGCTCCAACTGCTCGGCCGCAACCGCCATTGCCGTCGTATACAACGACGACGGCTCGCTCGAGGGCTATTCGTACCCCAACCGACCGGCGCACATCTTCATCAACCCCAAGATCATCGCCGAAGCTCCGGCAGAGTACTTCTGGGCCGGCGTGGGCGATGCCCTGTCTAAGCAGCCCGAGGTCGAGTACGCCACGAGCGCCGGCAATTTGGAACACACGGCAGGCCTTGGCTTGGCACTCGCCCACACCTGTTCCGAGCCGCTGTTTACCTATGGCGTCCAGGGTCTTGAGGACGTGCGCCAGGACCTGTCGAGCGAGGCTGTCAAGCAGATCGCGCTCGACATCGTGGTCAACACGGGCTATGTCTCGAACCTGACCAACCAGAACGATTACTACTACAACTCGAGCGTGGCGCACGCGTTCTACAACGCCACTTGCAGCATTCCGCGTGAGGGCACCTACCTGCACGGCGAGGTCGTGAGCCTGGGCGTGCTCGTGTTGTTCGCCTACACGGGCGACACCGAGAGCCTTAAGCGCTACGCTGCCTTTAACAAGCAGATGGGGCTGCCCGTGACGCTTGAGCAGGTCGGGCTTTCCGATTCCGATATCCCGGCCCTGTGCGAGTACGCGCACGCCACCAACGAGTGGAAGCAGGGAAACCCCAAGCCTTTCACCGACGAAAAGTTCGCCGCCGCCATCAAGGCCGCCAACGCCTACGGCCACACCCTCTAGCTCTAACCCAAAACCACCACAAAGGGGACAGGCACCTTTGTGGTGGTTTTTTATTGCTCAAGTATTTTGGGGTCGAACTCGCTGGCCGGAATGACGCGGTAGCCGTGACGCAGCAGCAGATCGACAAAAACGCCGTTGCCCGCGGTGAGCGTGCCACTAAAGGTGCCGTCGTAGATGCGACCCGCGCCGCACGAGGGACTGCGGTCCTGCAGGATGCACGCGGCGATCTCAGACGGACCGCCCGCCTGCTCGCACATATCGAGCGCACGTTGAGCGCCCAGGCGAAACTCACAATCGACCGAGGCGCCCTCGCAGGTACGGACCTCGCCGTTCACGATCTCGGACGGCTTGCGCGGCGTCGGAAGACCGCCAAAAACCTCGGGGCACACCAACAGGACCTCGGTTCCCGTGCGCTCGCAAGCCTCGACCAGCTCGCGAAGGTAGTTGTCGAGCCCGTTATACTTGCAGCTCTCGCCCATTAAACAGGCACTCACCACGATCTTCATACATATCCCTCCCAAGCAAAACGCCCCATTTGAGATAGGCACTCAAATGGGGCGTCGATATTTACTGACCCGAATGCAACGCTACTGCTGCTTAGGCATCAGCGGATTCTCGCGCGTGAGGAGATTCATAAACTCCTCGCCCGTGATCGTCTCCTTCTTGTACAGATAACGAGCTAGCTCATGGAGCTTAAACTTGTTCTCCTTCAGGATCTGCAGGGCGCGGTCGTGCGCATCCTCGATTAGCTTGGCGACAATTGCGTCCACGCGCTCGGCCGTACCGGGGGCGCAGGTGAGCGATGTATCCTGGTTGAGGTACGCATTTTGGACAGTACCGAGCGCCATCATGCCAAACTCATCGGACATACCAAAGCGCGTCACCATGTTGCGGGCGAGCTTGGTTGCTTGCTCGATATCGTTGGCTGCGCCGGTCGTCATCTCGCCAAAGATGAGCTCCTCGGCGGCACGTCCGCCGCAGTAGACAGCGAGCTTGTCCAGCACCTCCTGGCGCGTGGTCAGGAAGCGCTCATCCTCCTCGACCTGCATGGTGTAGCCCAGAGCACCGCTCGTGCGCGGCACGATGGTGATCTTGGTGACCGGCGCAGAGCCCTTCTGGCGGGCTGCGACGATAGCATGGCCGATCTCGTGGTAGGAAACGACCTGCTTCTCGTGGTCGGTCAGCACCGTGGACTTACGCTGCTGACCAGCAATGACGACCTCCACCGACTCCTCAAAGTCGTCCTGGGTCGCTCGCTTGCGACCCTCGCGGACCGCGCGCAGGGCGCCCTCATTGATGATGTTGGCCAGGTCGGCACCCGAGGCGCCGGGCGTGGCGCGGGCAATCGCGGTCAGGTCAATCGGCGGCTCCGTCTTCACGCTCTTGGCATGCAGCTCAAGAATGTTCTTGCGGCCGGTCAGATCGGGCAGCTCAACGGGGATGCGGCGATCAAAACGACCGGGGCGCAGCAGGGCGGGATCGAGGCTGTCGGGACGATTGGTGGCAGCGAGGACGACGATACCCTTGTGGTTATCGAAGCCGTCCATCTCGGTCAGCAGCTGGTTGAGCGTCTGCTCGCGCTCATCGTTGCCGCCCATGCCTGCGCCGTCGCGCTTTTTACCGATGGTATCAATCTCGTCAATGAACACGATGCACGGTGCTTTTTCGCTGGCTTGCTTGAACAGATCGCGCACCTTGGCCGCGCCCATGCCTGTCTCTTATACACATCTGACGCTGCCGACGACTCCTTAC
>USPC01000023.1 GCA_900556605.1 uncultured Collinsella sp.
GGCCCCAACCCCCGCACCTGCAGCGCCCGCCATCCCCGAGGACTTCCCCGTCGATTTCGCAACCGAAGTCTTCTGCCCCGGCCCGCTTCTGCACCAGTTGTCGACCTATCTCCCCTACGGCGCCGACACGCTCGGCATCGTCGGCGAGTACTACTGGATCGCCCGCGAGCGCGGCACCATCGAGGCCGCGCGAAACCGCGCAATCTTCCCCCTGCGCTACACGCAGGCCGGCGAGCGCCGCGAGGTTGCCGTGCGCATCCGCCGCAACACCACCGGCGGTCTCGGAGCCACCTGGGCCATCGACAAAGTCGAAGAACCCGAGCAGTAACGACAAACGGCTCAAATCCAAATCAGGATTTGAGCCGTTTTTATTTGTTGATGTTCCGTGACCAACAGCGAGCGGGCCGCAAGTGCCCCAGGTTGCCGTGAAAGAGGAGCGACGCGTACTTCGGTACGCGAGCGACGGTTTGAACGACAAGATGGGGTGCTTGCGGCCCGCGCAGCGTCGAGCAGTTACGCGGTTTGGAAAACCGCGTAACAATCTAGTCACGCGTCAACTTGCGGTGGATACGATGCGGCTGGGCTGCGTCCTCGCCCAGGCGCTCGATACGGTTGGCCTGATAGGCCTCAAAGTTGCCCTCAAACCAATACCAGTTGCCCGGGTTCTCGTCGGTGCCCTCCCACGCCAGGATGTGCGTGGCAACGCGGTCCAGGAACATACGGTCGTGGCTAATGACCACCGAACAGCCCGGGAACTCGAGCAGCGCCGCCTCGAGCGAGGACAGCGTCTCGACGTCGAGGTCGTTCGTGGGCTCGTCGAGGAGCAGCAGGTTGCCGCCCTGCTTGAGCGTAAGCGCCAAGTTTAGACGGTTGCGCTCGCCACCGGAGAGTACGCCGGCGCGCTTCTGCTGGTCCTGGCCCTTAAAGCCAAAGCTCGCCACATAAGCGCGGCTCGGAACCTCGGTCTCGCCGACCATCATGTGGTCCAGGCCGTCCGAGACGACCTCCCATAGGTTCTTATCGGGGTCGATGCCGGAACGGTTCTGATCGACATAGGAGATCTTGACGGTCTCGCCCACCTCGAGCTCGCCCGAAGTCAGCGGCTCCAGACCCACAATCGTCTTGAAGAGCGTGGTCTTACCGACACCGTTGGGACCGATGACGCCCACGATGCCGTTGCGCGGCAGGGTGAACGAAAGGTCGTCGATGAGCACACGGCCATCGAACTCCTTGTGCAGGTGATGGGCCTCGAGCACCTTGTTGCCCAGACGCGGGCCCACAGGGATGCGGATGTCGGTCCAGTCGAGCTTCTGGCTTGCGCGGGCCTCGGCCTCCATCTCCTCATAGCGAGCCAGACGGGCCTTGTTCTTGGCCTGACGAGCCTTGGGCGAGCTGCGCACCCACTCGAGCTCGGCCTCCATGCGCTTGGCGAGCTTGGCGTCACGATTGCCCTGCGCCTCGATACGGGCGGCCTTGGTCTCCAGATACGTGGAGTAGTTGCCCTTGTAGGGATAAAGGTGACCGCGGTCGACCTCGCAAATCCACTCGGCAACATTATCCAGGAAGTAGCGATCGTGCGTGACGGCAAGCACGGCACCCTGGTAGTTGTGCAGGAAGTGCTCGAGCCACAGGATCGACTCGGCGTCCAGGTGGTTCGTGGGCTCGTCGAGCAGCAGCAGGTCGGGAGCCTCGAGCAGCAGCTTGCACAGGGCCACGCGACGACGCTCGCCGCCGGAAAGCACGTTTACCGGCATGTCGGAATCGGGCAGCTGCAGGGCGTCCACGGCCTGACTGAGCTTGGAATCGATATCCCAGCCGTCGGCGGCGTCGATCTCGTCCTGGAGCTTTCCCATCTCGGCCATGAGAGCGTCCATGTCACAGTCCGGGTCGCACATCTCCTCGCCGATCTTGTTGAAACGATCGACCTTGGCGATCATGTCGCCAAATGCCATGCGCACGTTCTCGATGACGGTCTTGTCGTCGTCGAGCGGCGGCTCCTGCTGCAAGATACCCACGGTGTAGCCGGGGGTAAGTCTGGCATCGCCGTTGGAGACTTCCTCGATGCCGGCCATGATCTTGAGCAGGGTCGACTTGCCCATACCGTTGGGGCCCACGACGCCGATCTTGGCACCGGGGTAGAAGCTCAGGGTCACGTCGTCAAGGATCACCTTGTCGCCATGGGCCTTACGAGCCTGATACATCTGGTAGATAAACTCCGCCATTTGTCTGTTTTATCCTTTCTACCTGCCGTTTTCATATTCTTGTTTCGCTTTAGTGGAAACGAAATGAGGAAACCAGCTCTGAAACTTAACGAAAAAGGGGCATGGTTGCCCACACCCCCTAATACTACCTGGGAAAATTCCCCCGGAAAACACTATGAACTGCGTACGCTAGTTTTCCGCAACCTTAGCGAACGGCTCGCTGCGATTTACGCCACAGCAGATACGAGTAGACGTAGACGGCTCCGACCGAACCAAACGCCAGAACCGCAATCACCGCGGCGACGACTTCACTCGAAAGCACGCTGCCTGCCACGCCCATCACAATCAGGCCAATACCCAGCACCATAAAGCAGGCGCCGCCAAAACGCTGCGTACGGCGCCAATTCTCGGGATCGGCAAGCGCCCAGGGTGTCTTGATACCGAGCGTATAGTTCTGCTTCACACGCGGCAAGTAGTTGCCTACGCCGATGAACAGCAAACCGACAACACCGGAAATCAGCACGTTAACCGAACCGACCGCCGGCACCACGCCCCAGACCGTAAGCTCTCCCAGCCAGCTTATGGCGCACATGAACAAGGTGAAGGCGATTACGTAGCCCTGGTAGAACTTGCCCGAGGTTCGATATGCCTCACCTTTGGGGTCGATGCGCGGCACCACGCAGAACATTGCGAGAAGCGCCAGAGGCAGCACGCCGAGCGCGGAGGCCATCCAGCTAGGACCCCAACCGTCGACGGCGCCGTTCGCGCCCCAGTGCGTGGGAATCTGCGCAGGCAAGCTCGGCATCACCATGAGGTGCGCTACGACATTGGCGACGCACAGAGCGACCAGCGCAATCCACACGCGCGACGACACCCCCGTGGGGTGAATGCCCTTGTTTTCGTTATTCATCCTTATCACCTTCCGTGTTTGTAAAGCCCATAAACCAGCCAATTAAATCCTGCATGACGGTGGTGTTTAAGCTGTATACGATGTTTTGGCCATGGCGCTCGTCGGTCACCAACCCGGCGTTTTTGAGCGTCGCCAAGTGATGGCTCAGCGACGGCTTACTGATATCGAAATGCTCGGCAAGCTCCCCCGCCGTGCAATTGCCCTCGCGCAGCAACTCCAAAATGCGCCGTCGCGTTGGATCGGCAAGCGCCTTAAAACCCTCTCCCGGCATAAGACCTCCTCTCATCATCTCTCATGACGTGCACACTATACTCGATATTTAGATGTTTGTCTAATTATCTAATCTAACACTCAAAAAAATAGCCGCCATCGCGTAATGTGAAGACGGCCACTTCTCACGCTACAAACGTGTTTCGGAGTTGGCTAACCCGCGGCAACGGGCGCCATCTGCTTCAATCTTATGCGAATCCCGATCCCATTTCAACAAACCCCAAGGGTTCAAATGGAATCGTGATAATACCCTTGATTATCGACTTTATCCGAACACCTCCCACATTCATCCGCACATGTGCGGA
>USPC01000024.1 GCA_900556605.1 uncultured Collinsella sp.
AGACGGCGAGTTAGCCGGCAGGTCGGCATGTCAATCCTGGTCTAACAGAGCCTTTTTTAATCCCCGTCCCAGAATAATCATTCCCGGGCGCGTTGCGGTTGCCTAGTACTGGCTCTCGTGCTTGCTAAAGAAGTCGAAGCGCGGGGGCAGCGGCTTCACGCGGTGCTCGCCGGGCTTCTCACCCAGGCTCTCCACAAACTCGTCCGTGGAGGCAAAGATGTTGTCCCAGCTAAAGAAGGCGACCGGATCGATGCCGAAGTACTCGCAGATGAGCTCGCAGCCGGCCGGGACGATGCCGTGCATCAGGACGGTCGCCACGCGCAGCTCGGTAAAGGCGTCGACCAGGGCCTGCTTCATGGCGGCGTTGGCTGGTTCGCCCTCGAGCTTGTTGGCGGCCTTGGAGGCGTCGCTCCAGCGCTTGTTGGCGGCGCGCAGGTAGTCGTCGCACACGGCGAGCGCACGGTGCGTCTCGAACTTGTACATGGCCTGTTCAAAGGCAAGGGCGGCCTGCTCGGCGGCTTCGACCACGGTGGCGGAGGCGGCGCCGGCCGGAATGCAACCGTTGCGATAGGGGCTCTCGTCGCCCTCCTTGATGGCGACGCCGTAGAAGCAGCTGCGGGCCAGGCGGTTGAACACGCCGGTCAAAAGGGCGCTCTCCTTAAGGGCCGGATCGATAACGCGCTTGTCGTCGCAGGCGCGTACCTCGTTGCCGTCCTTGTCCTTGCCGGTCACGCGGGTGTCGTATGCCTTGGGGCTAAAGCTCACCGGCTTCTCGGACAGGCCGAGCGACAGCCAATGCGCACGCATCTGCTCGCAGGTGTAGTGGTTGAGCAGGTCGTCTGCCGGCGGGGGAGGCGTCTGCGAGGACGAGCTGGCCTTTTTGCCCATGTAGAGCAGGTGGTAGCAGGCGCTGACGGTGCTCTGCGTGAGGTTCCAGCCCAGGGCCTCCCACATGGCGGTCTGCGCGATGCAGTAGAAGTAGATGTTGTCCTGGCCGATGAACTGGTAGATCTGCGCGTCGTCCGAGCACCACCAGTCGCGCCAGTCGAGTGAGCTGTGCTGATAGGTGGGCGCGGGGACCTGCGTGGAATCGGCGGAGGGCTCGCCCATGAGGGCGGCATCCTGGGCGGCGACACCCTCAGTTACGCCGGCGGCCTTGGCATCGCGTGCGAGCACGGTGCGCGTATAGCTGATGGGCGCCCACAGGCTCTCGGGCCAGCACCAGCAGGTGACGTCGTTCACGCCGTCGACCTCGGGCACCGGAACGCCCCAGTCGATGTTGCCGGTGATGCGGAAGGGCACGAGCGCCTTGCCGCTACGGAAGCGCACACCGCCGTTGGCGAGCACCGCGTGGGCGTCGTCGCGCTCCTTCCAGCTGGGGAAGGTGACGGTAAAGCTGCTCTTGTTGCCCTCGGGCTCCAGCACGGTGTGCTCGGGGAGCTGGTCCTCGACGGCGTCGAAGGCCTCGCGGAACTTGTTCTGGATGTAGAGCTGTGCCGGCAGCAGCCACTCTTCCATGGTCCTGGAGACCACGGAGCGAACCTGCGGGTTCTGGGCGAGCTTGGCGGTGTAGGTCTTCATAAAGTCGAGGTAGGCCGGCAGGTCGAAGTAGAGGTTGTCGACCGGGCGCAGCTCGGGCACCTCGCCGGTGAGCTGGCTCTTGGGAGCGATGAGCTCCTCGGGCTCAAACTGGTGACCCAGGTCGCACTCGTCGGCGTAGGCTTTCTCGGACTTGCAGCCCTGAATGGGGCAGCGGCCGATCACCTGACGGCCGTTGAGGAACGTGCCAGCCTTGGCGTCGTAGAACTGCAGCGTGGAGCGCTTGGAGATGGTGCCCTGCTCGTGCAGGCGCTCGATAATCTCGGCGGTCACCTCGTTGTGAATCTGCGCAGCCGGCTCAAGGCCCGAGCCGCCGTAGATATCGCAGCTGATGTTGTAGTTGTTGAGGGTCGCGGCCTGGCGGGAGTGATTGGACTCGACGTACTCGCCGATGGACTTGTCGTAGCCTTCGTTCTCCTTGAGCTTGCGGTAGCTCTCCATGATGGGCGAGCCATAGCAGTCGGTGCCCGAGGTGAAGATGACGTTCTCGCGGCCCAGACGGTCGCGCAGGAAGCGGGCGAAGAAGTCGGCCGGGACAAAGACGCCACCAACGTGGCCAAAGTGAAGGCCCTTGTTGCCGTAGGGCTCGCCGGCGGTAACGATGGCGCGGCGAGGCCAGCTGGGACGGTCGTTCATGGAGTATTTGGATGCCATGGGACTCCTTCGCATATGGTGAGGGCGCGGCCGGGCGCAAGGCCTGACGACGCGGTGGTCAATTCGTGCATATCGTTCGACATTATCGCACATGCGGACGGGTACGTGGCAGGGGCGCTATCCTAAGATGCTATGAATGAGATTTCCAACATACATGCGTTTGAGGACGAGGAATTTCTGCACGCCTGCTTTGTGTGGGGGATGGCCGTGCTTGTGGTGTTTGCCGTGTGCCTGGTGCCGGTGTTTATGCTGCTGGGCGGGCCCGCAGACTTGGATGTGGCGGACGCGGGCGGCTGGACGGCGGTTTTGGGCTGGATAGTCGGCTTGGCTGCGGTTTCGGCGGCGTCATTTGCCGTGCACGAGCTGGTGCACGGTGTGTTATTTAAGCTTCTGGCGCCTGCGGGCGCGAAGGTGACCTTTGGGGCGAATCGCGAGACGGCGATGATCTATGCCTGCGCCGAGGGCGTGGTCTATTCGCGCCGGCGGTACGTGGCAGTTTGCCTGGCGCCGACGGTTGTTGTGACGGCGGCGTTTGCCCTGGGGTTTGCGTTTTCGGGCTATCCGCTGATGTGCTACCTGGCGGCCGGCTTGCATTTGTCGGGCTGTGTGGGCGACTGGTATTACGTGCGGACCATCCTGCGCGACCGCCGCATTGTCGCCTGCGAGGACACGTCCTTTGGCGTCCGCGTTTTCGCAAGGTAGTCTTTTGGGATGATTTTTCTGGGACGGGGATTAAAAAAGGCTCTGTTAGACCAGGATTGACATA
>USPC01000025.1 GCA_900556605.1 uncultured Collinsella sp.
GTTAGCCGGCAGGTCGGCATGTCAATCCTGGTCTAACAGAGCCTTAAAAAATCATTGTGGGAGAGGAGATGTCCATGAAGCCGTTGCTGCTGCATGCTTGCTGCGCGCCGTGCTCGCTGGAGCCGGTTCGCCTGCTGCGCGAGGAAGGGTTTGAGCCCACGATCTGCTGGACAAACCCCAATATTCAACCGCGTGATGAATGGCAGCGGCGTTTGGACGAGCTGCGCCGGTGGTGTGCCGATGGCGACATCGAGCTCATCGAGGCGGGGGAGGACCGCGAGCGCTGGGAGGCCGGCGTGGCCCCGCTGGGCGCCGATCGACCCCGTCGCTGTCGCGCGTGCTATGCCTTGCGTCTGGCCGAGGCATGCCGTGTGGCTCAGGAGCGTGGGTTTGAGTTTGTGGGCACGACGCTCGCCGTCTCGCCGTATCAGTTGTTCGAAACCTGCAATGACGTGCTTGAGCGCTTGGCGGCGGCACATGGGCTCGTCCCGGTCATTCGCGATTTTCGCCCGTATTACCCCGAGGCGACACGCCGTTCGCGCGAGCTGGGTATGTATCGGCAGAATTACTGCGGCTGCCGATTCTCGGCCGTCGAGGCGGCCATGGATCGAGCCCGCATCCGCGACGAGCGCAAAGCCGCCAAAAAGTAGTTCATTTGGGACGTCAGCCTGCTAGGATGTAGAGCGGACTTTAGCTATATAAGGAGAATCCGACGTGTCTATGCGTACCGATGATTTTGACTACAACCTTCCTGAGGAACTGATCGCCCAGGCGCCTGCCGAGCCGCGTGACTCCTGCCGCCTACTGGTGGTTGATCGCAAGGGCTCCCAGGCGGGAACGCCGCTGGAGCACGGCGGTACCGTTGAGCACCGTATCTTCCGCGATATCATCGACTATATCGAGCCAGGCGATGTGCTCGTCATCAACAAGACGCGCGTGATGCCGGCCCGCCTGATCGGTCGCAAAGCCGGCTCGGGTGGCGTGGTCGAGACGCTGCTGCTCAAGCGCCGCGAAGATGTTGACCCGCTGGGTCACGTTTGGGAGTGCCTGGTCAAGCCGGGCAAGCGTCTTAAGCCCGGTGCTCAGATTGAGTATCGTGCCGGTGGCGCCCATGCGCCCGAGGGGGCTCCCGTGGTGCTGACAGCCGAGGTTGTCGACTTTGTCACTGATAGCCGCGGTGGCCGCCTGGTGCGCTTTGAGCCGGCCGGGTGCAATGCCGCCGGCGACCCGCGCACGCTCGACGAGGGCATCCATGCTGCCGGCCACGTGCCGCTGCCGCCCTACATTACCGATTACGAGGGAGATCCCGAGAAGTACCAGACCGTTTACGCCATGAAGGAGGAGCACTCGGCTGCCGCTCCCACGGCGGGCCTACACTTTACCCCCGAGCTCATGGCCGCTATCGAGGCCAAGGGTGCGAAGTTTGCCGCCGTTGAGCTCGAGGTGGGCATCGACACCTTCCGCTTGGTTGAGGAGGACGACCCTACGCAGCACGTCATGCACACCGAGCGCTACCACGTGTCGCAGGAAGTTGTCGACGCCGTGCATAAGGCGAAGGCCGAGGGGCACCGCGTAATCGCCGTCGGCACCACCGCAGTGCGTTCGCTCGAGAGTGCGTTCGATGCGGAGGCGCCGGTGTCCGATCCGGCTGTGACGGCGCGCTATTTTGAGGGCCGCGAGGACGGCGCTGACACGCTCGGCCGCGGTGACATCGTGGTGCGCGAAAACGCGACAACGCAGCTCTACCTTATGCCCGGCTCGACCTATCACGTGGTCGACGCGCTGATTACCAACTTCCATGTGCCGCGCTCCACGCTCATGATGCTCGTGAGCGCGCTTGCCTCCCGCGACCAGATCATGGATGCCTACGCCGCTGCTATCGAAGAGCGTTACCGCTTCTTCAGCTTTGGCGACGCCATGCTCATTTGTTAGTTACGCGGTTCTACGAACCGCGTAACTGCTCGACGCTGCAAACGCCCCTAAGCGGCAATCTGACGTTCAATCGTCGGGCATGACCAGAAGGTC